>JAMLIA010000016.1 GCA_023954495.1 Thermomicrobiales bacterium
TTGAGTCGACGGGCTTCTTCACCGATGCCACCAAGGCTCAGGGCCATCGCGACGCCGGGGCAAAGAAGGTCATCATCACCGCACCAGCCAACAATGAGGACATCACGATCGTCCTCGGCGTGAACGAAGACCAGTACGATCCGGATTCGCACCACATCATTTCCAACGCATCGTGCACGACGAACTGCCTCGCGCCGGTCGCGAAGGTGATTCACGAGCGCTTCGGCATCGCCCACGCGCTGATGACCACCGTGCATGCCTACACGAACGACCAGAACATCCTCGACGCGCCGCACAAGGACTTGCGTCGTGCTCGCAGCGCTGCGCTCAGCATCATCCCAACCACAACCGGCGCTGCGCGCGCCGTTGCGCTCGTCATGCCGGAGCTCAAGGGCAAGTTCGACGGCTTCTCGCTGCGCGTCCCGACGCCGACGGTTTCAATCGTCGATCTCACAGTCGAGCTGGAGAACGATGCCACTGCAGAGTCGCTGAACGCTGCGTTCCAGGAGGAAGCCGACGGCGCACTGGAGGGCATTCTCAGCTTTAGCGATGAGCCGCTCGTGTCAGCCGACTATCGCGGCGACAGCCACTCCTCGATCGTTGACGGCCTTTCAACAATGGTCACCGGAAAGCGGCTGGCCAAGGTCGTTGCCTGGTACGACAACGAGTGGGGCTATTCCTGCCGCGTCGCCGATTTGACTGACATGATCGCGTCGCAGGGCTTCTAGATTCGCTATCGCTGTCCATCTCATTGGCGGGCGGGCGGCAAGTGCCGCCCGCTCACTTCATCTCGTCAGAAGTGAAAGGAGCGACGGCGTGGCGTTTCGCACACTCGATGCGCTCGATGTTTCCGGCAAACGGGTACTGGTTCGCGTCGATTTCAATGTGCCGCTCGACGGACCAACAATCACCGACGACACACGCATTCAGGCTGCGTTGCCAACGATCAGGGCTCTGCTCGATCACAATGCAGCGGTCATTCTCGTCTCGCACCTCGGACGACCAAAAGGAAAGGTCGCCCCTGAGTTTTCGCTCGCACCCATTGCAAAGCGTCTGAGCGAGCTGTTGGGCATGGATGTCTCGTTCGCCTCCGACGTCGTCGGACCGTCCGCGCAGGAGATCTCACGAACGATTCGGCCAGGTGAAGTCGCGCTGTTGGAGAACGTGCGCTTTGAGCCGGGCGAGGAGCGCAACGACGACGATCTGGCGACGGCGCTCGCCGGACTGGCCGATGCCTACGTCAACGACGCGTTCGGCGCAGCGCATAGAGCCCATGCATCGACCGAAGGGGTTGCGCACAAGCTGCCGCACGCCGCCGGACTATTGATGGAACGCGAGCTGTCGTCGCTGTCACGTGCGCTAGATGATCCGGGTCGACCGCTAGTTGTTATTCTTGGCGGTGCGAAGATCTCGGACAAGATCGGCGTGATCCGCAAGTATCTCGAAACCGCAGACGCGATCCTCGTCGGGGGCGGCATCGCCAACACACTGGCCGCAGCGCAGGGCCGCCAGATGGGCACCTCGCTCGTAGAAACCGGCAGCCTGGATGTCGCCCGCCAGATCCTCAGCGACGCTGAGACAGCCACGTGCGATCTGGTGATTCCGAGCGACTTCGTTGTTGCAGCCAGCCCCAAAGACACAGCCCATGCCACGACAGTGACCGAGGTTCCATCGGATCAGGCAGCGCTCGATATTGGACCCGCCAGCATCGCGGCGTTCAGCGAATGGATCGCCCGGGCGAAGACCATTGTCTGGAACGGCCCGATGGGGTTGTTTGAAGTATCCCCGTTTGACGCCGGTACGCGCGCCGTTGCTGCCGCAGTCGCGGCGTCGGACGGTTACTCGATTGTCGGCGGCGGCGACTCGGTTGCGGCTGTCCAGCAGGCGGGACTGGCCGACAAGATGGATCACGTTTCGACCGGTGGCGGCGCGTCACTGGAGTTCCTTGAAGGGAAGACGCTTCCCGGCGTCGCAGCACTGGAGGAGTGACCGTGTCACGCAAGCCGATCGTTGCCGGCAACTGGAAGATGAACACGACGCTTGATGAAGCGCGAGCACTGGCTGAGGGTATTGCGTCCAACGCCGGCAGTATCAGCGGCGTCGAGTTAGCTGTGTTTCCGCCATTCCCGTGGCTCGTCCCTGTTCGCGACGCGCTCCAGGACAGCGGCGTCGCGCTGGGCGCACAGAACTGCTACATCAAAGAATCCGGCGCATTCACCGGCGAGGTGTCGCCGTGGGCGCTTGCAGGCGTCTGCCAGATGATCCTGGCGGGGCACAGCGAACGTCGCCACGTCTTTGGCGAGTCCGACGGGCTTGTCGGGCAAAAGGTCGACGCAACGTTGGCGGCCGGACTGACGAGCGTTCTGTGTGTCGGTGAGTTGTTGGACGAGCGACAAGCGGGCGACGCTGAGGCTGTAGTTGAGCGTCAGCTCGCAGCCGGTCTGGCCAACGTGAGCACCGACTTGCTGCCGCGGCTCGTCGTGGCCTACGAGCCGGTCTGGGCGATCGGTACCGGCGTCGCGGCGACACCCGCCGACGCGCAGGAGATGTGCGCAACGATCCGGCGCTGGATGGCGAGCAAGTTTGGCGACGAAGGCGCAGCGGTGCGCGTGCTGTACGGCGGCTCGGTCTCGCCCGACAACGCGACCGAGCTGTTCAGCCAGACGGATGTCGATGGTGGTCTTGTCGGAGGTGCAAGCCTCAAGGCAGAATCATTCATCGCAATCGCTGTCGCAGCCGTGGGTGTGTAGTATCCTTTCACGGTTGTTTGACTCGTCGTTCGAAAGGTTCGTCGGTTGGATTTCGCACTCGATCTTGCGATCATCGTCGTATCGATCATGCTGATGGCTGTGATCCTGATGCAATCAAAGGGATCAGGGTTCAGCGGCGCGTTCGGTGGCGATACATCGTCGATCTATCGAACACGGCGCGGCTTTGAGCGCACGTTGTACAACTTCACGATCGGCGTCGGTGTCATCTTCGTCGTACTGTCGATTATCGCCGCAGTCGCTCGATAGCACCGAAACTGTCTTGGTTGACGTATACAAGGCTGCGGTATACTCGCCGCGCAAGCGCGATATCAGCGGTCGAATAGGAGGCTCCACCAATGCCGTCTCTGGGGTGGCAGGAACTCGTCATCATCCTGGTAATTGTCGTCATCATTTTCGGAGTGGGCAAGCTCCCCGAGATTGGCGGCGCTCTGGGTAAGGGCATCAAAGAGTTCAAGACCAATGTCGAAGAGGGCGATGAAGTCGATGTGGTAGAGACCAAGGAAGTCACCACAACGACCAAGACGCCGGCGAAGGAAGAGCTCTAGGCTCATCTTTCACATCATCACGGATCGTGAGCAATGCCCGGGTCTTTTGCCCCGGGCATTTGCGTGCGCGGCTGAGCGCCGATCTCGTGGCCTTCCGGCCCGGCGGTATACTCGGTGCGGGCCGCTGAATGGCATCTTGAAGGACGATACAGCATGCATGACGGCTCTCAGGCAGACAAGCGGCCTGGAGACGAAATCCACACCATAACCCCACCTTCGACCGACGCGCAGTCTACGCAGGATCTTCCCGCCGTGCAGCCGCAACGCACTCAGCAGCGCGGGGTGCTCTGGGACGTCGTCGAAACATTGATCCTTGCACTCGTGATCTTCGTCGCTGTTCGGATGGTCGTCCTGAATTTTCGAGTCGATGGCGAATCGATGCATCCAAATCTTGATGACCGCCAGATGCTCCTCGTCATTCGACCGGTGTACTGGCATTTTGATCTGAACGCCGTGCTCAACGTTCTGCCATTTATCGATCGGGAAGGCGAGAACGTCGTGTTCCCATTTCACCCACCACAGCGAGGCGACATCATCGTCCTGCACCCACCTGTTGACGGCGGGAAGCCGTACATCAAACGCATCATCGGCCTGCCGGGCGAACGAATTGCGATCCATGATGGTGCCGTGTACATCAACGGCAATCGGCTGGACGAGTCGTACTTGAATGGTGTTGAGACAGCCTGGGCCGGGACACTCAGCCAGAACGAGCTGACGATTCCGGATGGCCAGTATTACGTTCTCGGCGATAATCGGGCAAACTCATCTGATTCCCGGGCGTTTGGGCCAATTGGAATCGATCAGATTATCGGACGGGCGTGGATATCGTACTGGCCGAAAAGTGATATAGGTATTCTGTCCACACCGTCGTATCCCCAATAGGGGATGGTGTCTTTCATCCGGGGCGTGTCCTACCTCGGTGCGAGACTTCCACTGTGAAGGGGCATCGAATCATGATAGAGACTGTCGTCGACAGCATCCGTGTGAGCCTTGTTACGCAGGCACGGGTAGTCATCCTCAAAGAGGTAGAGGGTGACCGGCATCTTCCGATCTGGATCGGCGCGTTCGAGGCCGAAGCCATTGCAATGGAGCTGCAGGGCATCTCGTCGCCACGTCCGCTGCCGTACGATCTGTTGCGCTCGGTCATCGGTGAACTGGGTGGGGATATCAATCGCATTGTCATCACCGAGATCAATAATGATGTCTACTACGCACGCATCATCATTCAGCAAAACGGTATGGGCGTCGAGATCGACTCGCGGCCATCGGATGCGATCGCACTGGCTGTCCGCGCGAAGGTGCCAATCTTCGTCGACGATTCGGTGATGGCGCGCGCTGGGGTCCAGCTTGATGACAACGCCGATGATGAGTCTACGGCTGAAGGCGAAGGCACCGGCGAGCCGACGGTGAGCGAAGAGAAGCTGTCGGCATTCCGCGACTTCATTGACACGCTCGATCTCGATGACTTTGGCCAGAAGCGTGACAATTAGACCTGAACCGGGCAGTTGACAGGTAGTTGGTTGGAATATTGCGCAATGACCACGTGTTCATCATCTCAAGTCGACATGTGCGCTGACGGCGTGATCTGCACTCGCAATGATGACGCCTCACGCCGTGATCGGCTGGAGCAACAAGCGCTTGAGCATATCGACGCGCTGTATCGAACGGCGTTGCGGATGACGCGAAATGCGGCAGATGCTGAAGACCTCGTTCAGGAGACGTATTTGCGAGCGTTCCGCTCGTTGCACCAGTTCGCCGAAGGTACGAACTTGCGAGCCTGGCTGTTTCGCATCATGACGAACACGTACATCAATGAGTATCGCAAGCGGCAGCGCCGACCATCGAAAGCATCGCTCGACGATCTTGAAGAGTTCTATCTCTACGACCACCTGATCGATTCGGGGGTCCAGCCGGGCGTTGAGCGACCGGAAGACATTGTGCTGAGCCAACTGTCGGTCGACAGCGTGGTCAGCGCGATTGAGGATCTCCCAGAAGAATTTCGCCAGGTCGTGCTACTGGCTGATGTCGAAGGCTTCAGCTATCGAGATATCGCCTCAATCGTCGACATACCAATAGGAACCGTCATGTCCCGACTCTATCGCGCCCGTCGCCGACTCCAGCGTACGCTGTATGACGCGGCAATCGAGACCGGAATCATCGAAAGAGCGGCGCTCGATGGGAACGTGTAAGCAGACGATCGAACACCTGTACCAGTATCTGGATCGCGAGCTGTCAGCCGAGGAACGTCGTGAGGTGCAACGGCATCTCGATGAGTGCCCGCCGTGTCGCGACCATTTCAGGTTCGAAGAAAATGTGCTGAGCATCATCGGGCATCGTTGTCGCCAGACGAGCGCACCGACTGAATTGCGAGACCGCGTGCGGAAGATGTGTCGCGAGGGCTAGACAGGCATGTCAGGCGGCAGAGCATCTTCCCTGAATCGGCCCAGCTCGAATGAGATGCCTGGGCAGCGGATGTTATGCAGGTCGATCTTGGCATTGATCGCAGTCGCCAGCTTTCGGTAATTCTCCCCTGCGCGTACCGACAACGCGTGCCGCGTTCCATACTGACGAATAAGATCGCGCCACTCTGCGACTGCTTCAAGTACATGCGGTCGCTCGTAGTAGATCTGTTTGCGGAGCTCAAGCCACTCCGGGAGGAACCCGGCATTGTGCAGGATGTGGTTGCCCATCCAGTCGTCGCCAGTGTAGTCATCGTCCTGAGCGGCGAGACGTTTGCCGGAAGACCGCAGGTTCTCAAAATCACCGCGATCAATGGCCTCGCGAATCTTCTCCTCGGCTATCCGCTCAAACATTCGTCGCTCCTCTGGCACGGCACCGCTGTTGTGAGGCAAATCGGCAATGTTATACTCGCCGTAGTGCGCGTGAAGCATCTCACGCGCCCATTGCAGCGACAACGTACGTCCAACGACACCCCAAAGCGGAAGGGCGCAGACTTGGCTCAAGAGGTTCTCGTCAGCGAGTCGGATCTGGACGACATTCGCACGCTGCTTCGAGCGAAGTACCAACCACGAGATTTCGAAGAAGCACAGGAGATGATTCTCGGTGCTTGCCAGGACGTACAGCATCTCATTGGCTGGGTGTCGCCGGAAGCGGCCCGCGTTGTTGGCGAACATCTCGGCGTTACCGAGAATCGCATCTTCGGACTCCTGACTTTCTATGCTGATTTTCGGACGCAACCACCCGGCAATCACTTCATGCTTCTCTGTCATGGCACAGCCTGTTACGTTGCCGGCAGCCAGAAGCTGATTGATGAGTTGCAGTCGCGCTACGGTATTAGCGGCGACGAAACGACTGCAGACGGTGAGTTGACCGTTCAGATTGTGAACGGCTGCCTGGGTGTCTGCGAGCTTGCACCGGCCGTGCAGGTCGATCACCACGACTATTTCGGCCACCTGAACGTGAACAGTTTCAACGAGGCGATTGCCGAGGTCATTCGGCGAGGGCCGGCTGGGGGTCACCATGAAGCTCACTGATCAGCAGGGATTCGAGCAATACGCCGCTCAGCTCGCAGCTGATTGGGCAAAGCTTCACGACGGCAGCCAGTGGGTTGTTCGCGTTCCCATCGGTGAGTGGTCGAAATCCAAGGGTGCGCTCGCGACGTTCGATCATCTGCGTCTGCTCCTGGAAGAGTCCGGTCTGCCATACACGCTGAAGCGCGTTGGATCCGGCGGTTGGAACTGGGCTGATCCGTCCGTGGTCGTCGAAGGACCAAACCATCCGTCGATCCTCTATGCCAACGTCACCGCAGAGCGCGTCCCGGAGCTGGTCGAATCACTGAAGGCCGGCACGCCGAACGAGACAATGGCCGTCGGTACATTTGGATCTGCGCCGGTTGGCTCGATCCGTCCGTTGGCTGAGCATCCGTTCTTTTCCGATCAGAAGCGCTACCTGACGGCTGACTGGGGCGTCATCGACCCGGAGTCGATCGAGGACTATATCGCCAGGGGCGGCTACTCGGCGTTAAAGAAGGCGCTCTTCGAGATGACCCCGGAAGAAGTCATCGAAGAGATGAAGACCGCCGAAGTCCGCGGGCGTGGCGGCGCTGGGTTCCCGGCCGGCATCAAGTGGGAGAGTGCTCGGCGCTCGCGCGGCGAGCCGAAGTTTGTTGCCGTCAACTCCCACGAAGGCGAGCCGAACGTCTACAAGGACCGCCAGCTCATTGAGAGCAATCCGCACCTCGTGCTGGAAGGCATTCTCATCGCCTGCTACGCCGTCGGCTCCAACCGCGGCTACAACTACGTCGGCGGTGAGCACGTGCTCGCGCTGGAGCGTTTTCGCAAGGCAGTCGAGCAGGCCGAAGAGTGGGGACTCATCGGCGACAACGTCCTCAACTCCGGTTTCAACGTCGAAGTCCGCGCCCGCGCTGGTGGCGGCGCGTACATCTGCGGCGAAGGTTCGGCCCTGATGTACTCGGTCATGGGTGAGCGCGGCCAGCCGCGCACCAAGCCACCGCGCAGTGTCGACGAGGGCCTGTGGCGGCGACCGACGATGCTCAACAACACTGAGTCAATCGCTAACGCTCCGCTCGTCATCAAGAACGGCGGCGACTGGTATGCCAGCCTCGGCACTGAGAAGAGCAAGGGCACAAAGCTCTTTACGTTCCAGGGGCCGCTGAAGCGCCTCGGCGTCGTCGAGATGGAGATGGGCGTCAACCTCAAGCACCTCATCTTCGACGTCTATGGCGGCATGAAGGACGGCTACACGTTCAAGGGCGTTCAGACCGGCGGTGTCTCGGCGGGTGCTCTGCGAGAAGATCAGCTGGATCATCCAGTTGATTTCGATTCGCTCACCTCGCTGGGCGCGATGCTCGGTTCGGGCGGCTTCGTCGTCTTCGACCAGAGCGTCTGCGTCGTTTCCTTCGCGCGCTACCTGATGGCGTTCAATCGGTACGAGTCGTGCAGCAAGTGCACGCCATGCCGCTTGGGTAATCCGGCGCTGACAGAGATCATCGATCGCATTCGCAACGGCAGCGGGCGTCCGTCCGATCTCAAGTTGATCGAGCAGACGAGCAAGCACGTGATCGAGCTATCGCTCTGCGGGCTTGGCCAGGTCGCACCGATGCCGGTACTCGGCATGATGCGTGCGTTCCCGGAAGAGTGGCGACAGCACATCGAAGACGGTGTTTGCGCTGCGGGAGACTGCCCGATGCACGCCCGAGAGCTCGTTGCGGCTGCCGCCGACGACTAGCGGCGAGACCGGCCCAGACTACCAAGAACGACACCGGCGGCGATCGCAAGACCGCCGCCGATTTGTATCCACGCCAGCCGCTCGCCAAGCACCATGTAGGCGAGCAGCACCGCTATTGCCGGCTCCGTGGTCGCAATCAAGCTGGCTCGGCTCGGGCCAAGGTGTGAGAGCCCCCACGTGTAAAGCACCATCGGCGCAACCGTCGTGCCGATCCCATTCACGACTGCGATGACAGCGATGCTCGTCAGCGACGGCAGGCTACCGCCATCGACGATGAGCTTGACTGGCCAGAGCGCGAGTGCACCGATGGCGATCGTCAGTGTGACCACTGCAAGCGATGTCATGTGGTCGAGAGCATGGCGCGCCAGCAGGCTGTACGAAGCGTAGGTCATCGCTGAGAGCAGGCCGAGCGCGATGCCAAGCCAGCTCGCGTTGCCATCCATGCTGCCAGCTACCCCGAGAACGCCGACAAAAGCAAGCACAAGCGCAATTCGATGCGTCGTGGGCACGGGTATGCGGTACATGAGCCACGACCCGATGGCGACCAGCGCTGGCGCAACATACAGCAACACCGTCGCAACAGCGACGCCCGCCTCGCGATAGGCGAACATCAGCAAGACATAAAACATTGCCGTGCTGACCAGACCCATTGTCACCACTGCCAGGGCAAGTCGTGGATTTCGCAGTGCAGCAAGATCGCGCTTAGCGGCAGTATGCCGCGAGAATGCCGCCAGCAGCACGACCGCTGCGGCCGACGCTCGCAGTGTGACGAGCGTCACCGGCTCGATGTCAACGTGCCGACCGATCAGGTCGTAGGTGACACCGAGCGCGCCCCAGCAAGCTGCCGCGGCAACAACTGCCGCGACAGCGAGAACAGTGGAGCGGGGTATAGCGGCGTCAGCCGAGGTCGATCGTTTGGCCAATGCCCTGCGCTGCAGCAGCCTCCAGTGCGGCACCGCACACGATCATGTCCTGTATGGCGTTACCGACCGACTTGAAGAAGGTGATCTGGTCATCGGTTTCGCGACCGGCGATCTCGCCAGTAGCCACCTGGCCCAGCTCAATGCTGATGGAATCGCGCGTCACGACGCCGCGATCTATCGATTGAATGAGGTCTCCAGCTTCGTGGAGCGCCGCTTCGACGGCGTCGACGACGATGCGTGCACGCGCGATCGTTGCGTCGGGGATTTCCTGCATCTCCGGCGTGTAAGCGCCGATGCCATTGATGTGCGTTCCGGGCGCGAGCCACGTATCCTCAAACACTGGGCTTGTCGCCGTGGTGGCAGTGCAAATGATGTCGGCACCTGACACAGCAGCCTGTGCGTCATCGGCGACGACGACCTTCGGCATGCCCTCCGGGATCCAGGCCGAGAGCCGCTCGGCAAACGACTCGCGCGATGCAGCAAAGAGATCGTAGACCCGAATCTCCTCGATGTTCCGCACGCTGCAGACTGCGGCGGCCTGGGTGACTCCCTGTGCCCCTGCGCCGATCACCGCCAGCGTCTTCGCATCCGGGCGAGCCAGCAGGTCGGTTGCCGCGCCCGATACAGCGCCGGTGCGCAACGCAGTTACGGCTGCGCCTTCGAGTAACCCGATCGGCACGCCAGTCTCTGGATCGACGACGACGACGATCGCGTTGATCGTGGGCAGCCCACGTTCCCGATTTCCGCCGAACACTGACACGACCTTCACACCAGTCGCCGACGGCGCGTCGTCACCCGCCGGAACGAATGCGGGCATGAAGAGGACGACGCCACTGCCGTCCGGCATGTTCACCGGTGTCCGAAGCGGACTGATTGTCTCACCGCGGCTGTAGGCGGAGAACACCTGCTTCATCAGTTCGACTGCATCTCGCATCGGGACGAGACGCCTGAATTCATCCGCCGTCAACGCTCGCACAATCATCTCCCTTTACGCCTGCTCGATACCTGGTAGTCGCAGTCTAGCATGCCCCGGTTGGGCGACCTGACCTCACTGATGGCGTATCCTTGAGGGTAATGACGACACAACGACCAGCCGGCACAACACAGGGACAGCACCCTGCACCCTCCCGTCCCGGGCGCTACGGCGATCCAGTCATGTCGACGCTCCAGTCTGTCTGGGGCTACGACGAGTTTCGCCCGCTGCAGGAAGACATCGTCCGCACGATCCTGGACGGCCGCGACGCGTTCGTGCTGCTACCGACTGGCGGTGGCAAATCCCTCTGCTATCAGCTACCGGCACTCTTGCTTGACGGTCTGACGATCGTCATATCGCCGCTCATCGCGCTGATGAAGGATCAGGTTGATGCGCTCACAGAGCTGAACGTGCCAGCGACCTACATCAATAGCTCGCTTGATTCAGCAGAGATTCGCGACCGCATGCGCCAGATCGCGAGCGGCGAAATCAAGCTGCTCTACGTCGCCCCGGAGCGCTTTTCGACGCCCGGATTCACGCAGCGTATTCAGCAGCGCGGAGTGTCGCTCGTGGCGATTGACGAGGCGCACTGCGTGTCAGAGTGGGGCCACGACTTCCGACCGGAGTACCGCGACCTGTTGCGGTTGCGCGATGCGTTTCCTGGCGCGGTGTTCGCAGCGTTCACGGCGACGGCGACACGGCAGGTCCAGAACGACATTCGCCAGCAACTCGGCCTCGCGGACGCGGAGCAGTTTCAGGGTAGCTTCAATCGCCCGAACCTGTACTACGAGGTCCGCCCCAAGCGCAAGACTTACGATCAGATCCTGGCCTACATCCGCAGCAAGCCCGGCGCAAGCGGCATCATCTACTGCCTGTCGCGCGCCGGTGTCGAATCGACTGCTGAACGCCTGCAACGTGACGGCATATCTACTGCCGCGTACCACGGCGGGATGGATTCCGAACAGCGTCGCACGGCGCAGGAAGCGTTCGTGCGCGACAACGTGCAGGTCGTCGTGGCGACCATCGCGTTCGGCATGGGGATCGACAAGCCGGACGTCCGCTTCGTCATCCACCAGGACCTGCCGCGCAATCTCGAAAGCTACTATCAGGAAAGTGGGCGAGCCGGGCGTGACGGCGAACCGAGCGACTGCATCCTCTTTTACAGCTACGGTGATGTCACCCGGCAAATGGTGTTTGTCGACGAGAAGCCAACCCGACGCCTCCGCGAGATTGCGCAGAGCCAGCTCCAGCAAATGTCGGGGTGGGCCGAAAGTAGCAAGTGTCGGCGCGCAGCCTTGTTGGAGTATTTCGAGGAATCGTTCGACGGCCAGGCACCTCCGTGCTGCGATATCTGCGGAAATCCTCCGGATGTCGAAGACATGACCATTCCAGCGCAGATGCTGATGTCGTGCGTGAAGCGAACCGGTGAGCGCTTCGGTCTGGGCTACGTTGTCGATGTCCTACGCGGTTCGCGGGATCAGCGAATTCTCCGTGCGGGCCATGACAGGTTGTCCACCTGGGGCATTGGTAAGGATCGGCCGAAGTCCGACTGGCAGTTTCTGGGGCGATCGCTCATTCGCGACGGCTACCTCCATCAGGACTCTGCGAACTTCAATATCATCTCGATCACGCCACGCGGCGCAGAGGTCCTGTTTCGGGGCGCGCGCGTGAGCTACGCGATGCCGCCGAAGACACAGTCCGGTGGTGCGGACGCGGTTGATGTCGCGTACCCGCAGCTGTTTGAACAGCTCCGGCGACTCCGCAAGCAACTCGCAGATGAGCGTGGTGTCCCGCCCTACGTTGTGTTCCCGGATTCGACACTGCGGCAGATGTCCTCGCGGCTGCCAATGACGCCGAACGCCCTGCTGCGCATTGTCGGAGTTGGTGAACGCAAAGCCGCAGCCTATGGTCCGGCATTTCTCGATGCCATTTCGACATTCGTCAATTCGACCGGCGCAACGCCACAACAAGCGCCAGCGAGCCCGCCTTCGGTCGCGCGGCGGTCGTCATTGACCGGCACCGCGAAGACGACACTGGATCTGTTCAACCGGGGGTTGTCGATCGAGGACGTCGCCAAGGAACGCGGCCTCGCTGTCTCGACTGTCGAAGCGCATCTCGTTGAGGCAATTGAGAGTGGCGCGAACGTTGACGTCGGCCACGTCGTCACGCCGACGATGATTGCACAGGTCGAGGCGGCGATCCGCAAGGTCGGTGACGAGCTCCTGCGTCCGATCATGGACGAGGTAGGTGAAGATGCCGGCTATTCCTGGGGGCAGTTGCGACTGATCCGCGCCTGGATGCGACGGCGAAACGCGCAACAGTAGTCCCGTCAATGCGACGTGCATCAGCGGGAGTGGACGTAGACCTGTTGCTGGAGGCTCCCCGACTTGGACTCGAACCAAGAACCTTACGGTTAACAGCCGTCTGCTCTACCATTGAGCTATCGGGGAATAGTGGCCCTGTTGAGCCGTCGGAATGCTAACACGCAGCCGATGTTGCTGCAACCAGTTCCATAGATTGTGAACTCCTGTACAATGCCAGTATCGCCGTTGATCATGCCTGAGCAGGCGGGTAGGTAACGGGCGATCCCTGGAGGTAACAAGATGCGTCAGTCTCGTGGCCAGAGCCACGCGGACGATCGGCTGCCCGTCATTGGCGTCGAGATCGGTGGGCGCGGATTGCGCGTCGTCCTCGCCGATGCGAGCGACGACATCCGCGATACGGAACGCGCGATAGATTCGGCGATGACCGCGCACGCGACGGTTGATACTGCCTGCACGCTCATCGACCAGATCCTCTCACGTCGCAATCTGACCTACGCCGATATCTCCGGGATCGGGATCGCGTTTGGTGGGCCGGTTGATGTCCGTCGTGGCATCACGCTGCGCTCACATCGCATCGAAGGTTTCGAACAGTTTCCACTGGTCGGCGTGATGGAAGAGCACTTCGGCGTGCCCGTCGTGCTGGAGAACGACGCCCGCGCTGCGGCATTCGGTGAGTACACGCACGGTGCCGGGCGCGGCGCACGCGACATGGTCTACGTGCATCTCGGTCGCGGCGTCGGCGGCGCGGTGATCATTCGTGGCACCTTGCTCCACGGTTCGGCGATGACGGCCGGCGAGATTGGTCATATGGTCGTCACGACCGACGGCCCGCGCTGCTCATGCGGCAAACCGGGACACCTCGAAGCGTATGCATCCGAACCTGCGATCATCTCGCGTATCACGTCGCGAGTGAATCAGGCTGACCCGGAGGAACGCGCTACCTGGCTATCCAGCCCTGGGGTGACGCTGCAGCGCGTCTTCGAGCGCTACGACGAAGATGATATCGCTCGTGAGGTGATTGACGAGACGATTCAGGTGATCGGCCTGGCGGGAGCGAATCTCGTCACGGCGCTGAACCCGGACGCGTTTGTGATAGGCGGGTATGTCGCGCTTGCCGGGCCGCGGCTGACGGCCGGGATCAGAGCGAAGATCAGGCAGTATGCCGTCGACCCTGCCGCCCAACGGGTGCTGGTTGCGCCGGGACAGCTCGGAGCGGATGCCGGCGTTGTCGGTGCGGTCGTCCTTGCGCACCAAAGCTAACCGCAGCGTTACGTCGCGCTGGTGTAGAATTGTTGGCTGCAATACGCGCAGGAACTCGTGGGGGTGACATGCTAACACTGAGCGAACCGGACCTGACTTATCTACTGACACTGTTGCGATCTCGCGACGAGCCATTTACGACTGAAGAGCTGATCGCAGCGCTCCGCGAGCGCGCCAACGCGTAATGCCCTGCCAGTACGCACGGGGCAGCACCATCTGACCAGCAGGAGAGGGACAACAGACGATGCAGGCAGAGCAGACGCTGGAAGCACCGGCCTACAGCGGCACCGACGAGCAGAAAGCGCTCGCCGCCGAGATTTTCCAGATCTTTCGAATTCAGGGGCGATTCTTCAGCGATACTGCTCCGATCCGTCTGTCACTGACACAGCTCACCCAGTTCATGGAGCAAGCCAAGCCGAAAGAGTCGAAGTGGTCGGCACGCATCGATGATGCACTGTCTGCCAACTCGGATGTCTTTGCGCGCGAAGGCGATGGCGATGACGTCGCCTTCGTGACGACGCGCGTCGGGAATCTCCCTCACGGCACGCCGGGCAAGCGAGGGCAGGTATTGACCACCAGGTTCGCGACGCCCGAGCCGCGACGCGCGGCACCTGCTCGCAAGTCGGCAGTTGCTCCCGCATCGTCGCTCCTGGGAGTGGTTGAGTCGGAGACCCTTGATGCGCCCACCGAGGAAACCGACGCACCGGCAGCGGCTGCCACGCCAGTCGCGCAGAGTGCTCTTGAGGTCGAACCAGCGAGTGCATCCGACGACGATCTCGCTACGGCGATCCGTCACGCGCTCGATGGCGAACTCAGCGTTGCGCGCTGGGGCGACAAGTGGATCGCTGAGGATCGCGTGCATCGCTTCTCGCGCGGCGACTTCCGCCGGATCGAGGATCTGATCCGCGAGCATCCGAATGGAACCGTCACCGACGCTGAGATTGCCGACGATATCGTCGGTGTGCGCTCCAACTCCGACAACTACGCACAGACGCTCTTTGCCATCAACTACCGTCTGTCGCACGAGCAGCGCGAGTTTGAGTTCCTCGGATCTGCCGAGCATGGAATCTGGGCGCTGGCGAATCCGGCAGCGATCGGTACGTCCAAGCGCAAGGCAAGTGAGCTTGGGCAGGACTATCGCGTGCTGCTGGAGTTCGGCACTGCTGCCGAACCGGCTGAAGAGGGACTCGTCGAGCATATCCTGAGCTTCTACGAGTACACCTACGGAGTTCTGCCGTACGACTCGAACCTGCGCACGATCATGCCGTCGCCAGGATTCAAGGATCAGCGCGCTGCGCGGATCACCTTCGAGTCGCCCCAGACCTCGGACATCGTTCAGGCTGAGCTGCGCTTTCCAACTGGCAATCGCGGCGGATTCATCGCCGGCCTCGAGAACTTCTTCGCCGAAAACCTCATCCCGGGTGCGGTGCTGACGATCGAGAAGACCGACACGCCACTGCACTTCCTGCTGGAGTACTTCCAGGTTTCCGGCGAGGACCGCAAGCTCCTGCACCTTGACGACAAGAAGAACGTTTTCGCCTATCGCCCAACAACGTTCTACTGCGCGACGCAGGACGAGTTTGTTCTCAGTGACAATCGCTTCCCACGGCTGGTCGATCTCGCGCCGCTTGACGAGCGCACCAAGCGCCATCCTGAGCAGGTCGTCGTGGCTGCATTCGAGCGTGCGGGCGAGAACCTGGAATCGGCCGAGAATCCCAGGTTCTTCGCCATGTTCAGCGATCTGTTGACAGTCGCGAACATCGAGCGACCAATGCCGGCCGATCTGCTACGCAATATCCTGACGAGTGGTGAATACGCGATGTTCAGCGCTGATGAAACGACCGAGGATGCATACTTCTACACCCCCGTCTCCGGAGCCGAATAACACCGACGGCACCATCGACGGGGTCGAGCAGGTTCGCCGACGCCGTCATCGCTGATCCGTCCGGCAGCCACTCACCGGCGGCACTCTCCGACCTGGAGCGACCGGCGCCGCTGTGTTCCACGATCGATGGCTCGACCTGCCGGCTGAGGCTCGTCTGATGCTGGCGCGGACGATGGTCGACGACGCAGCAACCGCCATTGAGCATCAGTACAGCCGAGCTCTGCTCGCTGTCCTGGATGATCCCGATCCGGACGTGCGGCTAGCAGTTCTCGAAGGTCTGTCCGAGACAACTGCGCCGGAATTACTTGACTATTTACTTGAGCACATAGAGACCGAAGACGATGCCCGCGTTCGTCAGCTCATGGCGCTGGAGCTCGGACGGCTGGCCTTTGAGTCGGTTGATGACGACCGGCTTGATGTCATCCGCGATGTGCTCTTTCGCGTATTCGAAAACGACGTGGCTCTGGACGTCCGGCGTCGGGCGCTGGAGTCGCTTGGGTACCTCGAAGGCGAAGACATCCAGGAAGCGATCGAGGACGGCTATGCCGATTTTTCGATCGAGATGCGCTCAAGCGCGCTGCATGCAATGGGGTTGCAAGCAACGCAGCGCTGGGTCGATATCTGCCTCGAAGAGTTACGCTCTGACGAGGCTGAGCTGAGATTTGAAGCGTTGTTTGCGCTTGGCTCAATCGGTGATCTCCGCACGGCGTCAGACGTCATCGATGCCATTGAGGACGAAGACGCTGAAGTAGCATTAGCCGCGATACACGCGCTGGGCGAAATCGGCGGGCAAATGGCGATCAACCGCTTGCGCCAACTTGTGGACGTTGAGAACCCGGCGATCGCAGAAGCTGCGGAAGACGCGCTCCAGGAAGCTCAGCTGACGGCGAACCCGCTGCGCCCATTGCTGTAACCTCTTCGCCGTCTCGGGCTTCCAGGATACGTGACTCGTCCGCATCAGGGGAGAGACGACATTAGCACGCGCTACGCACGAGCCATCACTGAGATCGTCGCCGATGTTCCCAATGCCATCATTCACGGCGATACAGAAACGGTCATCCAGTCAGTTGAATTCGACAGTCGCCTCGTAGAATCCGGGGGACTCTTTGTCGCACTGCGCGGCGGCTATACCGACGGACACGTGTACCTCGATCAGGCCCGCAAGCGAGGCGCAGTGGCTGCGCTGGTCGAGCGCGGCGAGGCTGACAAGATTCGATCCGAGTGGCCGACAATCATTGAGGTCGACGATACTCGCGCCGCTCTTGCGATCGTCGCGGCTGAGTTCTATTACCATCCGTCGCAGGACCTGTGCATCGTCGGCGTCACCGGCACCGACGGCAAGACGACGACAAGCCATCTCATTGAGGCGATGCTGCGGCACGTCGGGCGACGGACCGGGCTGATCGGTACCGTCGAGGTTCGCATTGCCGGCGAAGTCGATCTGCATGAATCGCGACAGACGACGCCCGAATCGCTGGTGATCCAGCGGATTCTGGCAACGATGCGGGATCGCTCGGTTGATACAGCCATCCTCGAAGCAACTTCACACGGCCTGGTGATGCATCGTCTGGACTCGTGTGCCTTCGACATCGGCGTCGTCACCAACATCACGCATGAGCATCTTGACTTTCACGGGTCGGTCGAAGCGTATCGGGAAGCGAAGGCGATGCTGCTCGATAACGTCGCGCGCGACAAAGCTCGTGGGCGACGTGGCGCGCTCGTACTGAACCGCGACGACGAGGGCGCGCGATCCGTCGCTGCCCACGGGCGCGGCTGCGACATTCTCTGGTACTCAATGGACCCTGAATCGGACGCCGAATTTCGTGCTTCGGCGATCGAGTTCCAGACTGCCGGGCAGCGATTCACCCTGCATACGCCAATGGGCGACGCCTGCATCTCGTTGGCCCTGCCGGGCCGCTACAACGTCGCCAACGCGCTGGCAGCAGCAGCGGTCGGGCATGCGCTCAGCCTGTCGCTTTCGCAGATTGCGGAAGGACTTGAATCGCTGGACGCAGTGCCGGGGCGCATGCAATCAGTCGACGAGGGTCAGCCGTACTCGGTCATCGTCGACTACGCGCATACGCCGGACGCCATCAAGTCTGTCCTCACAGTCCTGCGCGACGTCACACCGGGACGATTAATGGTGCTGTTCGGTTCAGCCGGAGAGCGCGACATCGACAAGCGGGCGATTCAGGGACAGGTTGCGATTGAGTATTCGGACTTCGCGGTCTTCGCCAGCGAGGATCCGCGATTCGAGGACCCGATGGTAATCATCGACGCCATTGCCGATGGCGCCATGCAGGCGGGCGGACGGCGCGGTGTAGACTTCGACTGCATCGAAGACCGCCGCACCGCTATTGCAACGATTCTCCAGAATGCACGCGCCGGAGATGTGGTCGTCCTGGCCGGAAAAGGACACGAGAAGAGCATGATCTACGGCTCCGAGAAGCGTCCGTGGGACGAGGCGGCCGTCGCCGCCGAGGTACTCCGCAAGCTGGGCTATTCGGCTTCAAACCAGAATGTCTCCTCACAATGAAGCGACGCTCTGCACTCTGGCTGATCGCGTTGTCTGTCTGGATGATCGTTGCCGGATGCGGCACGGTTGATCCGGAGCTGGCTTCGCCTGAGCCCGACACGCCATCACGCGCTGCAGCAAGCCCGTCCGGGCGAATTCTCTTTGTCTCAGACAACCACGTGAGCGTTTGGGACGGATCCACGCGCACGCTGATTGATGATGTCAACGGCGCTTCGCCGACCTGGGCTCCGGCGGGGGATCGGTTTGCCTACGTTGAGATGCACGATGGCTATTCGGACATTGTCGTCGCTAGCGCCGACGGCACGACGCTGAAGCGCATCACAACGAACGAACCGGATGCGCCGCTCTTCAGCCTGGAATACGCTTGCGAAGCCTATTGGGCTCTGGATGCAACATGGTCGCCAGTCGGTGAGCAGCTCATCTGGGTGAGCGATCGCGGAACAGGTTCTTCAGACTGTGAGTCGCGATTTTCCGACCCATTGACACTGTGGTATTCGGAGAACCTCGACGGCGACCAGTCGATCTTCAGCTATTACCTGCCGGCAGCCGCGAGCGTCGATGCCCCACAGGAGAACCCGACGTTCTCTCATGACGGCAAGACTGTCGCGTTCACTGCGCGCATCGGTATCGAATCGCCACGCAACACGGAAATCTGGACTCTGAACCTCGATACTGCTGACGTCGACGAGCTGGTAATTGCACCAGATGGCGTGTTCGATCCTGACTGGTCACCAACGTCGAACAATATTGCGTACGTCCAGCGAACCGGAACGGCCAGCGATGTCTGGATCGCACCACCAACGGCGCACCAAAGCGTATCAACTCACGCATCGTAGGCAGCGCCGTCTCGCCTGCATGGTCGCCGGACGGTGAGATGATCGTTTTCTTTCGCGAGCGCGACAGCACATTCGAAGCCTGGTACGTGGAAGTGACCGAAGAGGGTGGCAAGCTCGTGGCGTCCGAACCGCAGAGGCTGTTTACCGCATCGAACATCGACGCTGCCTCAGGAATGTCCTGGATACAGTAATTCTGATTGCAAAACGGGGCTGCGCCAATTGGCGCAGCCCCCTTCGCGTTGCGCTGCTACTTCGCAGGTGACTCGTTCTTTGGCCAGACGACAGCAATATGGAGATCATCGAGCTGTGCCTGATCGACGTCACCCGGTGCGTCGAACATCAAGTCGCGTGCCGACTGATTCTTCGGGAACGCCATGACCTCACGGAGTGTCGGCTCGGCAGCCAGAATCATGGCAATGCGATCGATGCCCGGAGCGATGCCACCGTGCGGTGGTGCGCCGTATTCAAACGCCCGCAGCAAGTGGCCGAAGCGCTCTTCGATCTGCGCATCTTCGTAGCCCATCAGCGCAAAGACCTGGCGCTGCAGTTCGCGCTGGTGAATACGAATTGAGCCGCCGCCGACTTCAAAGCCGTTGAGGACGATGTCGTACGCTTTGGCTCTGACTGCGCCCGGGTCACTCTCCAATAGCGGAATGTCCTCATCGAGCGGTGCGGTGAACGGGTGGTGCATGGCATCCCACCGCTGGCCGTCTTCGTCCCAACCCATGAGTGGGAAGTCGATGACCCAGCAGAACGCGGCGACTGTCGGATCGGTCAGCCCGAGCTCCTCACCAAATCGCTCACGCAGACGACCGAGCACGTTGGCCGCCACCTCAGCTCGATCGGCAACGAAGAGGATCAAGTCGCCGGCGCCGGCACCTGTTGCCGCTGCAATCGCATCCAGCTCTTCTGTCGAGAGGAACTTGGCAATTGGCGAGCGGACCGAACGGTCGCCATCAGCACCGGCTTCAAAAGCGAGCCAGGCGAGTCCCTTCGCTCCGAACTTCCGCGAGAACTCTGTCAGCTCATCGACCTGCTTACGCGTGACATCGGCCTTGCCCGGCACGGCGATGGCGCGCACCACACCACCGGACTCGACCGCGCCACGGAAGACGCCAAACTCGGACGCCGCTACAACGTCAGAGACGTCGGCAATCTCCAGACCGTAGCGCAGGTCCGGCTTGTCCGTGCCGAAGCGGCGCATCGCATCGTCGTAGGTCAGGCGCGGGAACGTCGATTCCTGCAAATTCATCTCAGTCAACCCAACGAGGTCGATGAACAGCCCCTCAGTGAGTTGCATGATCTGCTCCATGTCGACAAACGACATCTCCAGATCGAGCTGCGTGAACTCCGGTTGCCGATCGGCGCGCTGATCCTCGTCGCGGAAGCAGCGAGCGATCTGGTAATACCGATCCATGCCCGAGACCATCAGCAACTGCTTCATTTGTTGCGGCGACTGCGGCAGAGCATAGAACTGGCCAGTATACAGGCGGCTCGGCACGAGGTAATCCCGCGCGCCTTCCGGCGTGCTCTTGATCAGGATCGGCGTCTCGATCTCGACGAAGTCGCGATCATCCAGGTACTCACGGATCTTCTTGATGATCCGGTGTCGCAGGATGAGATTGTGCTGCATCTTCGGTCGGCGAAGGTCGAGGTAGCGGTACTCGAGTCGCAGCGATTCATCGACATCCGAATGATCATTGATCTCAAATGGCGTCGTCTTCGCCGCATTGAGAATCACGAGCTCGGAAACGACGACCTCGATGTCACCCGTGGCCATGTTCGGATTGCGCGTGCCCTCCGGCCGCAATTGCACCGTGCCTGTCACAGCAAGCACGAACTCGGATCGCACCTGCTCAGCGATGCGGTGCGCGTTGGGCGAGTCTTCCGGGTTGCAGACAACCTGGGTCAGCCCGTAGCGATCCCGAATGTCGAGGAAGATCAATCCGCCATGATCTCGGCGGCGATTGACCCAGCCTTTGACGGTCACAGTCCTGCCTGCGTCTTCGGCACGCAGCTCGCCACAGGTGCAATACGGTCGCAATTTGTCGATCGTCGTCATGCCTTCGTAGACCCTCCCCCAGTGGTTGATTGATGCTCCAGCTGTTTCACACGATTCCAGATAGTGAGGACCTCGTCGGGCGATGTCGCCCGTTCGTCGCCGAATACATGCGGATGGCGTCGCACGAGCTTTTCGCTCAGCGCCAGCACCGCGTCCTCAAAGGTGAAAAACCCGTGCTCTTCCGCGATCTGCGCCACCATCAGGACGTTCCCCAGGATGTCGCCAAGCTCTTCGGCGGCATTCGGCGCGTCACTGTTTGTCAGCGCCTGACGAAGCTCCTCGACTTCCTCACTGATGTAGTCGAGTGTCGTAGCTTCAGTCTGCTCACGATCCCACGGGCAACCATCCGGTCGGCGCAGGCGCGCGTAGATCTGGCGCAGGCCCGAGATTGATGTCGCGGCCTCTTCGTGCCGCGTACTGGGCACAAGAACGTAGTCGTCGCCGTTTGGCGTTGGCGGCTCGGCCAGGCCAAGTCGCGCTGTCAGGACAGCCGTTGAACCGGCGATTACGCCGTCGCCGCACCAGTTGGTGACGATGGTCGTCGCGCCGCTATCCAGCGCCAACAATCCAGCATCAAACGGGACTGCAGCGCGTGCCTGAGCGAGCGCCAGGGCATCGACAAATATCACTGGTCCGGCAATGTTCGGATACGGCCGACCCGTGGTAGTGATCGTTGCAGATTCGGCGAGGTGTTCGATGATGACGTCGGCGATACCGCCGAATGGGCCGGCCAGATAGATAACCCGGTCAACTCCGCGCTCGCGAGCCGCAGCAACGATGTTGTCGGCGATGCGTGTCGCTGTCTCACCGTCGATTTCGCCATCGAGCCAGTCATCATAGGTTCGCGTAGCGATGCCGAGTGCGCTGACCGATTCAGGAATCAATCGCGCAACGCGAGCAACGACTAGCACGGAATCAGGCGCTATGGCCGACAACTCGCCGTAATCACCTGCAAGCACTGCTATCGACAGCGTCATCCTGCCCGCTCCGAGCCGCGGTCATCGCCAAGGCTCAGCACTGCCATGAAGGCCTCTTGCGGGATTTCGACATTCCCAACCATCTTCATGCGTGCTTTGCCTTCCTTCTGCTTCTCCAGCAGCTTGCGCTTGCGCGTAATGTCGCCGCCGTAGCATTTGGAAAGGACGTTCTTGCGCATCGCCTTGATCGTCTCGCGCGAAATCACCCGACTGCCGATCGCCGCCTGAATCGGCACCTCGAACATCTGCCGCGGGATGAGCTGCTTGAGCTGTGCAACGAGCGCGCGACCGCGGGTGTAGGCGTCCTCGCGGTGCGTGATGAGCGACAGCGCATCGACTGGCACGCCATTCACCAACACATCGAGCTTGACCAGATCAGCGGCGCGCATGCTGTTGAACTGGTAGTCGAGCGACGCGTATCCCTGCGTGCGCGACTTGAGCTGATCGTAGAAGTCGACGATGAGTTCGCCGAGCGGCATGCCGAACTTGATCGATACGCGTTCCTCGTCGAGGTAATCCATCGCGTCGAACGCTCCGTGGCGCGTTGTCACGAGCTCCATGATGGTGCCGATATAGCGGGACGGCGCGATGATCGTGAGATCCATCCACGGCTCGCGGATCTCGGCGAGCTCACCAGATGGCGGCATGTCAGACGGGTTGTCGACGTGCAGGGTCTCGCCGTTGATCTTGCTGACCTCATACTCCACGCTCGGCGCAGTCGCCAGCAAGTCGAGCCCGTACTCGCGTTCAAGTCGCTCCTGCACGATCTCCATGTGGAGCAGGCCGAGAAACCCGCACCGAAAGCCAAACCCGAGGGCATCCGAAGACTCCGGGAGAAAGACCAGCGAGGCGTCGTTCAGCTTCAAACGTTCCAGCGCGTCGCGCAGATCCGGATAGTCTTCGCTGTTGACCGGGTAGAAGCCGGCAAACACCATTGGCTTTGCCGGGCGGTACCCTGCTAAAGGTTCCGTAGCGGGGCGCTGAGCGAGCGTGATTGTGTCGCCGACCTGAACGTCAGCGACTTCCTTTAGCCCGGTTGCAACGTACCCGACTTCGCCGGTTCGCAGTCCATTAACGGCCGTCATACTCGGACGGAAGACGCCGGTCTCAAGGATTTCCGCCTGCTTGCCGGTCGCCATCAGTCGGATGCGTGAGTCCTTGGGCAACACGCCGTCGACGATCTTCACGTACGCAATCACGCCTTTGTAGGCATCGTAATGTGAATCGAAGATCAACGCCCGCAATGGTGCTTCGGCATCGCCGCCCGGTGGCGGAATGTGCGCGACGATCGCCTCAAGGATCTCTGGGATACCAGCACCCGATTTCGCCGATGCTGGAATGATCTCGGAAGGCAGCAGCCCGATCAGATCGCCGACCTCCTGTGACACGCGCTCCGGCTGGGCATTTGGCAGGTCGATCTTGTTGATGACGGCAACCATCGCCAGGTCGTGTTCCAACGCGAGATAGACGTTGGCCAGCGTTTGGGCCTCGATACCCTGCGCAGCGTCGACGACGAGCAGCGCACCCTCGCAGGCCGCGAGTGTTCGGCTTACTTCGTAGGTGAAGTCAACGTGGCCGGGAGTATCGATCAGGTTGAGCTCGTAAGTTTCGCCATCGCTCGCGCGGTAATTCATGCGAACGGCGCGAGCCTTGATCGTAATGCCCTTCTCGCGCTCAAGGTCCATTGAGTCGAGAATCTGCTCGACCATTTCGCGCTGAGTCACCGTGCCGGTTTGCTCCAGCAGTCGGTCGGCGAGCGTCGATTTTCCATGATCGATATGGGCGATGATACCGAAATTGCGAATGCGTTGACGATCGTCCATCAGGTCGTGGGGTTCCTCTCGCCGTGCGGTGTTGGTGGTCGACAATCCAACGATCAAGTATACCGACCGGACGAACTCCGACGTTTGGCGACTTCCGCAGCCATTTGTGGCTTGTACATCCCGAATCGGCTATAATCCACTGGTTCGCTCGCCCAGCTGATGGGCGTGCTTTCTGTGTTCACGAACATGCTGTCATTCAGACAGAGGGGGAAGAGGTTGACGAACAGCAAGTCTGCTGCGAAGCGTGTACGGGTGGCAGAGCGCCGTCGAATTCGGAATCGCGTGTATCGCTCGGCGTCGCGCACACTGGTCCGCAAGGCGGAAGAGGCCATCGCGGCTGCTGAGCAGGAGGCCGCAAACGGAGCGGTGCTCAATGCCCAGGCTATGCTGGATCGTGCGGCCTCGAAGGGCATTATTCACCCGAACAATGCCGCTCGACGCAAGTCCCGCCTGATGGCCAAGTACAACAAGATGACG
Organism: Thermomicrobiales bacterium; assembly: GCA_023954495.1. NCBI lineage: Bacteria > Pseudomonadati > Thermomicrobiota > Thermomicrobia > Thermomicrobiales > Thermomicrobiales bacterium. The sequence goes on from JAMLIA010000016.1 coordinate 24,601, forward strand.
GCCGCGAGCTAATACGCTCGCCGTCGTGGTCCCGCGCTCATTCTGATAGCCTCGGCGATCTGTGCCACCAGTGCAACAATGATCGTCGAGGCTGTTTCATGCCCGGCCTTGATCGCTGTATCTGCCTCACGGAGCAGGTACGCTACGCGGAGGTTGGCCGAATCTGACAGATCGGGTTTCTTTCCTGTAACCGTCAATCGGCCGGTAGTGGTAGCGCTGGCTGCCGCAACGGCTGGCTGCCCGAATTCTCGAACGTGCCGCACGATTGCTCGCACCACGGCTTCCGACGAGATACTACCCATGATCTTCTCGGCCGGCTCGCCAGCTTCGAGCATGCGCTCCAGCTCCTGCAGAGCCGGACTCACCCGGCCCTCAAACACGAGATCCGTCAACCGGTAAGCGATGAACCCGCCGCGATCCTCCACCAGAAGCGCAACGAGATCTGCGTCAATCACGCCATCCGACGCAGTGACGAGCTTGTCAATCTCGGATGCGATCACGCGGGTGTCGGGTGTCGGGCCACTGTTCTTGCCACCGGCAGATTGCCAGCTGGTCGGATAAAGCAGGGTGAGCAGGTGCTGCGCCGCTTGCGGCTGAATCTCTGCGCCCTGCGCCCGAACGCGGTCGGTTACCCAGGCCAGCAGCTCACCGCCACGTGGAACGATGAAGGCTTCCTCACTCCAGGCAAGCGCTTTCGTCGCCTTCCGCACGTAATGATTTGGCGAAAGCGAACCGATGTGACGAAGGATGATGAACGTCGTTGGCGGACTCGACTTCAGTAGCGCATGCAGCTCGCCCCACGGGATGCGTCCGGCAGACTCTTCATCTGCGGCAGTGTCGCCCCCGCGCCGTGGTATCGCGAGCGGTTGTTGCAGGATGACGACGCGCTGACCGCCAAAGAATGGCGCGGCCTGCAGCGCGCTGGCTATCTCTGTAATCGTTGAGGATTGCACGTCGATCGAGATCGCGCTGAGTCCCTGCGGATCGAGCGATTGACGTAATTGAACTACGCGCTCGTCAATCAGCAACTCGTTGTCGCCATAGAGTAGTGTGCTCACTGCTGATCCCGGTCATTGCGGATGGACTTCACATGAAAGGAGTGGGCGAAGCGCGCTGCACCAGTTGGGCTAGTTTCAAGCCTGCATCTGCAGGTGGGAGTCCGGAGGAGCGGTTCCTGGGAATCGACCAACGACGCCCGAAAACTAGTGATGTTGGCTCGAAACGTTGTTTCCATCTGGCCGCGGTAATCGCCTCGCCCACAGGTGAGTATACCAACGGGGGCATATGCCGGGAATTGGCGCAGGCACTGCCACCCTGACTACAATGCAACGACGGAAGAGGAGTGGAGAACGTGACACGAATTGCGGTTACCCGCCGTATCGACCCCGGTGCGCGGTCGGTGCTGGAGAGCGCCGGTGAAGTGACGATGTGGGATAGTGATCTCCCGCCGGACCCGAGCCAGCTCGCTGAATTACTCGCCGATGCCGACGCCGGACTCACGCTGCTCACCGATCGGATCGATGGCTCGCTGCTTGATCAATGCTCGAAGCTGCGCGTGGTCAGCAACCTGGCGGTCGGTTACGACAACATCGATGTTCCGGCTTGCACGGCGCGAGGTGTCGCTGCCTGCACGACGCCGAACGTACTGACGCAAACGACCGCCGAGCTCGCTTTCACCCTGCTGCTGACGGTCGCCCGCCAGGTCATCCCGGCCGCCGACGCTGCCCGCAACGGGGACTGGAAGACGTGGTATCCGTTTCGATTTCTCGGTCGCGACCTTGCAGGCCTGACGCTCGGAATCGTTGGCCTCGGTCGCATTGGACTGGCAGTTGCCAAGATGGGCGAGGCGTTCGGAATGAACGTCATCTACGCTGGCGGGCGATCGAGTGACGAATTCCGCAAGGTCTCGCTCGACGAGCTGCTTCGTACTTCGGATATCGTCTCGCTGCACGTCCCCGCGACGCCAGCAACGCACCATCTCATTGGCCACGATGCGCTGGCGAGGATGAAACGAGACGCCATGCTCATCAACACCGCTCGCGGTTCAGTCATCGACACCGACGCACTGGTTGCGGCACTCAATGACGGTCGGCTCTTTGGGGTCGGACTCGATGTCACCGATCCGGAGCCGCTGCCGGCTGACCATCCGCTGTATGAGTTCGAGCGTGTCACGATCCTGCCGCACATCGCCAGCGCCAGCGAAGCGACGCGGCTCAAGATGTCGGACCTCGCGGCGAAGAACATCGTCGCGGTTCTCGAAAGAACCGAACCACCGCATTGCCTGAACCCGGAGGTGCTGACCGATGCCTGATTGCGGCGATGAGAACGCAGTTGTCATAACCGGCGTCGGATGTGTGTCGCCGGTCGGCATCGGCGCTACGAAATCGTGGGAAGCGATCCTCGCCGGCAAGGGTGGTGTCGTCCCCATCGATCGATTCGACGCCGACGGGTTCCCGGTCCAGATCGCTGCTCAGGTCCCAGACTTCAACGGCGGCGACTGGTTGTCTGCCAAAGAGGCACGCCGCACGGATCGCTTTATCCAATTCGCAGTGGCGGCGACGGATGAGGCAGTGGCACATGCCGGTCTGGACATCGCTGCCGAGATAGGCGACCGAGTCGGCGTCGTCATCGGATCGGCCATGGGTGGCATGGAGACAATCGATTCCGGGTTCGCCACCCTCGCCACAAAGGGACCAAATCGAGTCAGCCCGTTCTTCGTCCCGATGATGCTGGCCGATATGGCATCCGGAATCGTCTCAATCCGCCTCGGCGCACGCGGTGCCAACCTCGCAACGGTGAGCGCCTGCGCCAGTGGAGCGCACGCAATCGGTGAGGCAGCCGCGATGATCGCGCGCGGCGATGTTGATGTTGTCATTGCCGGTGGTTCCGAAGCTGCCATCACCCCTGCCGGTGTGGCTGGGTTCGCCGCTGCCGGGGCGCTTTCGACGCGGAACGACGATCCGGCTCGCGCCAGCCGTCCATTCGACCGCGAGCGCGACGGCTTCGTCCTTGGCGAAGGGGCGGGGATCGTCGTTCTTGAGTCGCTGCGGTTCGCTCGCCAGCGCGGCGCAACGATCCTGGCGAACGTCAGTGGGTACGGCGCGACAGCCGACGCGTCACACATCGTTCAGCCGGGGCCCGATGGCGAGGGTGCTGCGCGCGCCATGAGTCTCGCGATCGCCCGCGCTGGACTCACCTCGGCCGACATTTCCTACATCAAGGCCCACGGCACGTCGACGAAACTGAATGACGCGTTCGAAACGCGCTCTATCCGAACTGTATTCGGAGCCGACGCCCCACCTGTATCATCGACCAAAGGCGCAACTGGCCACCTGCTTGGTGCAGCCGGGGCAGTTGAGGCCGTCTTCTCCGTCCTCGCGTTGCAGTCGAAGACAATGCCGCCGACGATTAACTATGAAGTGCCAGACCCGGAATGTGACCTGGACTGCGTGCCGAACAAACCTCGCACGGCAGCGCTCAAGCACATCGTCAGCAACTCACTTGGCTTCGGTGGGCATAACGTCTCGCTTGTGTTCAGCGCTCCGAGCGCGACCGAATAACATTTCACAACAAAGCAAACAGGTGGCGGAGTTCCGCCTCCTGTTTGCGTTCTATCTCTGACTGAACTTAGTCGAGGTAGCCGCGCAACGTTCGGCTATAGGACGGATGGCGCAGCTTGCGCAGCGCCTTGGCCTCTATCTGCCGAATCCGTTCGCGGGTGATGCTGAATTCGCGGCCGACTTCTTCGAGCGTGCGGAACTTGCCGTCCTCAAGCCCGAACCGGAGGATGATGATCCGTCGCTCACGCTCGGTCAGCTTATCAAGCGCGTCTCCGATCTGACCTCGCAGAAGCTGCTGCGAGGCGAGTTCCAACGGCTGCGGCATCGACTCATCTTCGATGAAATCGCCGAGGAAGGCATCGCCTTCCTGACCAACCGGTGCTTCGAGCGACACAGGCAGGCGCGAGACGTCAAGCACCTGACGCACCTTCGCGATCGGCACATCCATCGCCCTGGCGATTTCCTCATGTGTCGCTTCGCGCTCGAAGATCTGCTGCAGACGGTGGCCCGTCTTCTTGACGCGGTTGATCGTCTCGCCGACGTGGACCGGCAGCCGAATCGTCCGACTCTGGTCAGAGATCGCGCGAGTGATGGCCTGGCGAATCCACCAGGTCGCGTAGGTCGAGAACTTGAATCCACGCCGGTAGTCGAACTTGTCGGTCGCCTTCATCAGACCGATGTTGCCCTCCTGGATCAGATCCAGGAATGACAGGCCACGTCCGACATACTTCTTCGCAACTGAGACAACGAGGCGCAGGTTTGCCTGGATCAGGTGAGCGCGCGCGCGCTCGCCATCCTCGCGATCGGACTCCAACTCTCGGCGTTCGGAATCTGTGGCGAAGTCGCCATTGGCAAGCCGGTCGGCGGCAAACAGCCCGCGCTCCATGCGCTTGGCCAGCCAGACTTCCTCCTGCATTGTGAGGAGATCCGTCTCACCAATTTCCTGAAGATACAGGCGCACAGAGTCAGTTGCACCTGGCGTAACGTACGTTTCAGGATCGTCGCGAGCCGGTTTCGCAAGTGCGTCGATATCAATCGTGCCGTTTGTTTGCTCGATGGACTTTGTGCGCGAAAACTGGAACCTGGATGCAGCAGGGCCTGGTGCAGGAGGCTGATCGATTATCTCAACATTGTACTCAAGAAGTGCAGACCAAAATTCGTCAATTGCAGCAATGTCTTCTTCCATCCGGGGAAACGCGGCAATGACCTCATCCGATAGCAGGAACCCCTGATCCTTGCCCTTGGATAGCAGGCTCGATACCATGCTCGAATGCCCCTCCCGCCCATGTTGTGCCAACTGCTACTGTGGCGATGAGGACGCGTCGGCCGTGTTCGCGAGGTGCCGCCGGCTGGCGTTGTGAGAGGTTCCCCAGAATGCCGGTCAATGTGAGAACACGAGTATCCTTATCGTCCAATGTGGATTCGCCTGTAGCTTGCCTTTTGCGGAGTATACGGCAGGTTTACCCATATTTCAATACACTGCCATGACGTCGCTCGGCACAGATGTTGCCGAATCGGCTTGTAACGGAGGAATCAGGTGATCACCCTTGGTGTCGATCCAGGATCAGCATTGCTCGGCTACGGACTGGTTCACGGTGAAGACGAGCCTCAGCTCATAACCTACGGAGTGGTCGCAACGACGACGGCTGAGACAACGGCAGAGCGACTGGTTCGGGTCTACGACGCCGTCTGGCAGCTGATCCGCGACCACGCGCCCGATGTCCTTGCGATCGAACAGCTCTTCTTTGCCCGCAACGTCACGACCGCACTCGGAGTAGGGCAGGCACGCGGAGTCGTGCTCCTGGCAGCGGCGCAGCACGGTATGCCGGTATTCGAGTACAAACCATCCGAGGTCAAGGAAGCGATATCCGGATACGGAAAGGCGACCAAGCAGCAGATGCAATACATGGTGCAGATGCTGCTGGGGATGACCGAGATTCCCACGCCGGACGACGCCGCCGACGCGCTGGCGGTCGCGATCTGTCATGTCCAGCGAAGTCGCTTCAGCCGCCAGTATGGGATTGCCAATCGATGACCGAGAAGCCCCGAAGAGTTCGCGCTGACGAGCTCATTGTCCAACTCGGATTGGCCGACTCACGATCGCAAGCCAAGGCGCTGATTCTTGCTGGAGACGTGCGTGCAGGTGATCGAGTGATCAACCGTCCAGCCGAAATGCTGGACGACAGTCTGGCGCTGACCCTGAAGGCGAAGCTGCCGTACGTCAGCCGCGGCGGACTGAAGCTCGAGCACGCGCTGGAAACCTTCGGCATCAGCGTCGAGGGCAGCGTGGCAGCCGACCTCGGCGCATCAACCGGCGGGTTCACGGACTGCATGCTTCAGCGTGGCGTGCGTCGTGTCTACGCGATCGACGTCGGCTACGGCCAGCTCGATTACCGGTTGCGTTCGGATGACCGCGTTGTCGTGATGGAGCGTGTCAACGCAAGGCACCTGGAAGCGCTGCCGGAGCCGGTTGAGCTGGTGTCCATTGATGTGTCGTTCATATCGCTCGCACTGATCCTGCCGGTCGCCTATCGGCTGTTGACGGATTCCGGCTCGTGCATCGCGCTTATCAAGCCGCAGTTTGAGGCTGGCAAACAGCATGTTGGCAAAGGCGGCGTCGTCCGCGATCTGAAGATCCGTCGACAGGTGATTGCTCAAACGATCGACACTGCCAGAACGATTGGATTCGGGGCGCGCGGACTGGTGCGCTCACCGATCACCGGGCCAGCCGGAAACGTTGAGTTTCTCGTCTGGCTCGACAAGCGTGCCGAGCTCGATGTCGGCCCGTCTTTCGACGCTCTCATCACACGAGAGGTGGGCGAATGAGCGATCCGTTCGTGGACATGATCCGGGCGCTGAATGCGGCCAGATCCGACATGATTGACGAAACGCTGGACGTTCGATCTGACACCAATCGTCGGCAGCGTACCGGCGCACCGGAAATCGTGTTCGGCGAAGGCAAGTCGGACGAGCAGATCGTCACGGCCTGCCGCAGTCTCCTGTCTGTCAATCCTCGTGTGATCGTCAGTCGGATCAATCGTGAGCGGGCTGAGGGCGTCGCCGCGGCAATCGGCGCGGTTGAGATCCAGCAGCCATTCGCCGGGCGGACGTGTGTTGTCGTGCGGGACGCTGCCGAGCGCGCTGAGGCGCTGGGTCGGATCGCCGTCATCACTGCCGGTACGTCTGACCTTGCCGTTGCCGGCGAGGCTGCGACGGTCGCAAGCGAGCTTGGTTGCGATGTCACGTTGATCGCTGACGTTGGGGTTGCTGGGCTTCATCGCCTTGTCCAGCCGCTGCGCTCTCTCGTCGCGAGCGGCGTCAGCGCGCTCATCGTCGCAGCCGGAATGGACGGAGCGTTGCCAACAGTCGTCGCTGGGCTCGTGGATGTCCCAGTGATCGGGCTCCCGACATCCGTTGGCTATGGCGTCGCGACCGGCGGCAATGCCGCACTCGGCACGATGCTCGCTTCCTGTGTGCCTGGTCTGGCCGTCGTCAATATCGACAATGGCGTTGGTGCCGGCGTGTTTGCGGCGAGGATTGTCAACGCAGGCGTGAAGTCGACGTAATGAGTTGTTTGCGTCTGACTGTCGGGCGGGTGGGAGATCTCTCACTGCGGTTCGAGATGACAAGAAGCGAGGATGACTGTCGGGTCGAACTGCTCGACATTGATAACGCTGTGGGTAGTTTGATGCTGTTTGGCGACCACGCAACATGTCTGAATAGCGCATGGCTGCTGACCTGGCGATTCAGGCTGGATGCTGCTTTCAGTCAGTCATCCTGCCGATACCGCGCCACTGTAAGGCGTGCCACCGCAGTGGCAACGGATATGGGGTCGATGTCGCGAGTTGCCAGTGATTCGAGCAGGCCGCCAATTTCCGCATCGTCCGCTGCCGCCTCGATCTCGCGCGTGAGCTGCCGCCGCGCGAGGCGAATCACTTCGCGCCGATCGCGGCGTGCGCGGCGCTTGCGACCTTCGCCGCTTGCCTCCAGGAACTGTCGGTGTTGGTCGATTCCGTCGACAAGAGCTTCAGTGTTGCGGTGTTCGCTGGCGACTGCCTCAATGATCGGCGGCGTCCACGGTCGAGCATCACTCAAGCGCAGCATCATCCGAGATCGCGGACCAGGTCGTGCGCTCCGGGGAGGTCAGCCTTGTTCACCACCAGAACGTCGGCGATCTCCAGCACACCGGCCTTGATCGCCTGAATGGCGTCGCCCGTGCCGGGGACCTGAATGAGCAACGTGGTGTCCGCCAGGTCGCCGACATCGACCTCGTCCTGACCGACGCCGACGGTCTCGATCAGGATCAGGTCAAACCCGTAGGCGTCCAGCAAATGGACGACTGCGCCAACGCCGATCGACAAGCCGCCCATCTCGCCTCGCGTCGCCATCGACCGGATGTAGACACCCGGGTCGTCATAGTTGTCGAGCATGCGGATGCGGTCGCCAAGGGTCGCCCCACCTGTCAGCGCACTCGATGGGTCAACGGCCACAACCGCGACGGACTGCCCACGACTCCGGTAGGCGCGAATCAGCGCGTTCGTGAGCGTGCTCTTGCCGGCACCCGGGGGGCCAGTGATGCCAACGACGTAAGCAGTGCCGGTCGAGCCGTAGAGGTCAGCCATAGCACGCATGCCGGTTGGGTTGCCGTTTTCGACCAGCGATATCAAGCGAGCGAGCGCGGCCCGATCGCCAGTGCGAAAGCGCTCGACCAGATCGCGGGGGGCAGTCGCCGTCACGAACCGCTCCGATCCGGCGCGTGCTCGCGGATGAATCGCACGGCCTCGTCCATCGGGGTGCCGGGACCGAATACGGCGGCAACGCCCAGCTCTCTCACGCGCGGGACATCCTCATTCGGGATCGTCCCACCTGCGACGACGAGCACATCGTCAACACCTGCCTTTTCGAGCTCGGCAAAGATTTTGGGAAAGAGGGCAAGGTGCGCGCCCGACAGGATCGAGAGACCGATGACATCGGCGTCCTCATCAATCGCAGCGCGCGCGATCATTTCGGGAGTCTGGAACAAGCCGGTGTAGATGACTTCCATACCGGCATCGCGCAGTGCGCGAACCATGACCTTAGCGCCGCGATCGTGTCCGTCCAGCCCCGGCTTCGCAACCAGCACCCGGATCGGTGTTGTGCGTGAACTCGCTTGACTGACCATGATGCTCCCCCTAGACGACGACTGTCTGCCTATATTCACCGTACACGTGTCGCAAGCAGTTCGTGATCTCACCGAGTGTGGCATACGCGTTCGCTGCGTCAATCAGGTACGGCATGACGTTTACACCATCGCTCGCGGCATTGCTGAGTCGCTCGAGTGCCGCGCGGTGCGCTCCCTCGTCGCGGTCGGCGCGCGTCTGACGCAGCCGCTCGATCTGCCGCGCTTCGCCGTGCGGGTCCATCTTCAGAATTGGGATGCCCGGCTCCTCGTCAGAACGGAATGCGTTCACGCCGATAACGATCTTGCGCTGCTCGACCAGCGCCTGCTCATAGCTGTACGAGCTGTCCGCGATCCTGCGCAGGAAATAGCCGTTTTCAATCGCCGGAATGACGCCGCCATACGAGTCAATTTCGTCAAAGATCGCTTGCACGCGCCACTCCATGTCGCTCGTCATCGCTTCGACTGCGTACGAGCCTCCGAGCGGATCGGCGATGTTCGTGACGCCGCTTTCGTGGGCGATGATCTGCTGGGTTCGGAGTGCGATCCTGGCTGCCCACTCACTCGGCAAAGCGATTGCCTCATCAAGCGAGTTCGTGTGCAAGCTCTGGGTGCCGCCGAGCGCTGCCGCCAACGCCTGGATCGTCGTCCGGATCGCGTTGTTCTCCGGCTCCTGCGCACTCAGCGAGCAACCGGCTGTCTGAGTGTGAAAGCGCATCCACAGCGAGCGCTCATTCTTCGCGCCGTAGCGTTCAAGCATCAGGCGCGCCCACATGCGTCGTGCTGCGCGGAATTTGCTGATCTCCTCGAAGAAATCGTTGTGGCAGTTAAAGAAGAACGATAGTCGCGGTGCAAACTCGTCGATGTCCAGTCCGCGGTCTATCGCAGCTTCAACGTAAGCCAGCCCGTCCGCCAGCGTAAATGCAAGCTCTTCGGCGGCTGTCGCGCCTGCCTCACGGATGTGATAGCCGGATATCGAAATCGAATTCCAGAGCGGCATCTCGCGAGTTGAAAACTCGATAGTGTCGGTAACGAGATTCATCGACGGGCGCGGCGGAAAGATGAACTCATTCTGCGAGGTGAACTCCTTCAGAATGTCGTTCTGGAGTGTTCCCCGGAGCTTACTGCGCGGCACGCCACGCTTCTCGGCTGCTGCGATGTACATTGCCCAGATAACCGCTGCTGGGCCATTGACTGTCATTGACGTTGTGACCTGATCGAGCGGGATCTGGTCGAGCAGTACTTCCATGTCAGCCAGAGACGACACCGCGACTCCGCACTTACCAAACTCACCCTCGGCAAGCGGATCGTCTGTGTCGCGTCCATAGAGTGTTGGGAGATCGAACGCGATCGACAACCCCGTTTCGCCATGGTCAAGCAGGTAGCGAAAGCGAGCATTGGTTTCCTCTGCTGAACCAAACCCGGCGAACATGCGGATCGTCCACAGCTTGCCGCGGTACATCGACCGGTGAATACCTCGGGTGAACGGGTAGGTGCCCGGATCGCCCAGGTCGCGATCGTAATCGAAGCCAGCAGCTTCCAGGTCTGCGGGCGTGTAGACCGCCTTCACCGGCGCGCCAGAGACAGTGGTGAACTCGCGATCCTCGGGCGGTGGGCCGACGTAGCGATCGTCGCCCGATATGCTGCTCAATGGTCCGACCATGGAACCCTCCTCACAGTACCGGTCTGTAGTCGGCGCCGTTGCCGACCGGAGGTGCAGATGGGCCGAGCGGGAATGCCCGCCCGACCCATACTCACGAGACCGAGATGTGTGCGGGAGGGCCGACACGCAGCGGCTCCTACCGCAGATTATCGCAGGTCGTTGACCACGCTAGGCTATTCGGTAGTCGTAGAAGCCCTCGCCGGATTTTCGCCCGAGTTTGCCGGCCACGACCATCTTGCGCAGCAACGGGCAGGGCCGATACTTCGGATCACCGAGATCGCGATGCAGAACCACGAGGATGTCCAGACAGACGTCGAGGCCGATCAGGTCGGCAAGTGCGAGCGGTCCCATGGGATGGTTCATGCCGAGCTTCATGACGGCATCAATGTTGTCGCGCGTCGCCACGCCCTCCATCAGGCAGAAGACCGCCTCGTTGATCATGGGCAGCAGAACCCGGTTTGAGACGAAGCCCGGGAAGTCGTTGACCTCGACTGGAGTTTTGCCGACGCGCTCAGCAAGCGCGACGACCGACGCCACGGTGTCGTCATCCGTCTCAAGCCCACGAATGATCTCGACAAGCTGCATGACCGGGACGGGATTGAAGAAGTGCATGCCGATGACCTGCTGCGGTCGACCCGTGGCGGCGCCAAGCATGGTGATTGGAATCGACGATGTGTTTGATGCGAGGATAGCCCGCTCGGGCGCAATCTCGTCCGCACGCTCGAAGATATTGCGCTTCACCTCGGCGACTTCGGGCACAGCCTCGATCACCAGATCGACGTCGGCGATCGGATCGAAGGAAAGTGACGTTTCGATCAGACCCAGCGCCAGATCCTTATCGCTCTCGCTGATACGTTCCTTGTCGACGCTGCGCTGGAGGTTGGCTCGAATCGTCGATATCCCGCGATCGAGACTCTCCTGGGCCACGTCAATCATCGTCACGGGAACGCCAGCTTGCGCGACGACCTGCGTGATGCCATTGCCCATCGTTCCACCGCCGACGACAGCAACCCGGCTCAGATCCATGCACCCATCCCTTCGTATCTCAGCATTCAGTTCACGCGCTTGATGAGCATTGTCAAACCCAGAGCACCGCTCGGTTGTATCACGCTTTCTCTGGCTTCGTCCCGGCAGCCGCTTTCTGGTTGAACTGGTTCATCGCCGGGGTCATCCCCTCGCGCATCCAGACGAGGACAGCGTCAACAGTCCGCTCGAGAACGGCATCGAGCTCGCGTCGCTCGGCATCGCTGAATCGGGCCAGCACGTAGGGGACGGTTGGGCCAGTTGCCGGTCGGGAAATGCCAATGCGAAGTCGCGGGAATGTATTCGTATGCACGCTGCGGATGATTGACGCGATCCCGTTGTGCCCGCCGTCGCTCCCTTCGGCGCGCAGCCGGATCGTTCCAAGCGGCAGATCCAGATCGTCGTAGACAATGAGGAGTCGATCGAGCGCTACCTTGTACCAGCGCACGAGCTGGTCGACCGCGATACCACTCTCGTTCATGAACGTCTGCGGCTGCGCAAGGACAACCCGCATGCCATCGAGGCGGGTTTCGACGATGTGTGCCTGGAATCTGGCTCGCGACGTACCCTCGGGAAGTCGCCGCTGCAGACGCTCAATGGCCATGAACCCGGCGTTGTGACGCGTGCCTTCGTAGCGGCGGCCCGGGTTGCCGAGCCCAACGATGAGCCAGACCTCTCCATCCCCTTGATTCAATGTTCTCCCATTCTCCTGACGACGACGGAATAGTCGCACCTGCTTGCCCCAATTCAGAATCAGGGGCGATTTCCCCCGATGGTATACTGCTGAGTCGTTGACACCCGACGTTGCCGGCGCTAATAGCACTGCGGACCCCGGAGTATTGCAATGAATCTTTTCGGCATGGGCACCCCGGAGATCCTGGTGATCATGGTCGTCGCCCTGATCATCTTCGGTCCAGGTAAGCTCCCTGAGATCGGCGCACAGGTCGGCAAGGCCGTGCGCGACTTCCGCCGTATGACCAAGGAAATGACGTCCGAATTCGAGGACTCCATTGGTGACGTTCAGTCTTCCGTCAACGAAGTGAAGCAGACCGTCTCTAACGTCCAGAAGGAGACCTCGGCAATCGCCGAGTCTATCCCGTCGTCGATCAGCGGGACAACCTCCAAGGCGGCCACAAAGCCACAGGCTGTAGCCGCTTCGAGCGAGGCGACGCGCGACGACCCGTTTGCCGATCTCGCTGCCTTGGACGAAATCGAAGTGGCCGAAGAGACACCGGCAACTTCTTCAAGCACCTAATCGGTCCTGGTCGCAACCCAGAGATACGCCGTGCCCCAGCGATCGTTACGGACGACAAGTTCGCCATGCAAGTGGAGCATCTGCGGTAGTTCAGGTGGGTTGGCGTGGCCTGACCCATAGGCCAATCGTGCCAGCCAGCCGCGGAAACGCGCGAACGGGCCACGTCGATACGCCCCGCCGAGCAGAACGTGCAACTGCCCACCTGTCGTGAGCACGCGCTGGATTTCCTGAAGTACCTGCTCAGAGTAGATCCATGGCCCTGGATACGTTGCCGTAACCACCTGGACGCTCGCGTCCAGCAGGGGCACTGCTTCTGCAGATGCGCGGATGACCGTGACTCCTCGCCCGTGCGCTCGCTTCGCCATCGCGCGCGATGGGTCGATCCCAATTGCGAGACGATCGCAGCGCCGTGCCGCGTTCAGGAGCCTTCCATCACCGCATCCGATGTCAAGCAACCGGCCATCCGGCACGGATTCCAGCAGATCGCGTCGTCGGCCATCCCAGGCCGCGCCCATCAACAGTCGTCCTGCTGGCTCATGCAGCAGGGCTAAACGGCCATACAGCAGGGCGAAGGCGCGTGCCAACAGCGTTCTGCGCAAATCAGACACGACCCATACCGCCTGCTGGCATACTAGCGACCATGATGATGCAGTCTCACAATTCGTTCGTTCTCGAAGCTACCGACGGACGGGCGCGTGTTGGCCGCCTCAGCCTGCCGCGCGGAGAAGTTCGCACCCCCGCATTCATGCCGGTTGGCACTCAGGCGTCGGTGAAATCGCTCGACCCGGATGATATCCGCAGCACGGGAAGCCAGATCATTCTGGCAAACACCTATCACCTCATGCTGCGCCCGGGCGCGGACGCTTTGCAAAAACTCGGCGGAGTCAGCCGCTTCATGCGCTGGGGTGGACCTGTTCTCACCGACTCAGGCGGATTTCAGGTGTTCAGTCTGGCCGGCAGCCGAAAGCTGACTGACGAGGGCGTCGTGTTCCGATCGCACCTCGACGGCAGCCAGCACCTGCTGACCCCTGAAATCGCCATGGAGCTGCAGTTCAAGTTCGGTTCCGACATTACGATGGCCCTCGATGTGTTGGCCGGATTCGATGATTCGGAGTCCGCGCAAGTGGACGCGATGCGCCGCACCCACGCCTGGCTGCCGCGGAACAGCAAGCGCTTCCGCGAGCTCCACGAAAGCGACTCGCCGCGTGTCTTGCTCTTCGGCATCGCCCAGGGTGGCTTCGATGCCAACCGGAGACAGGAGTCGGCTGCATTTGTCGCCGCGTCGGATATCGACGGATGCGCGATCGGCGGCCTCAGCGTCGGCGAGCCGAAGGAGACGATGGCTGAGATGCTTGACGCGTCCATCAGCGGTCTCCCTGACGATCGCCCTCGCTACCTGATGGGCGTCGGTTCACCAGAAGACCTGTGGAATGGCGTCGCGGCCGGCGTGGATATGTTCGATTGCGTCCTACCAACGCGCGTTGCCCGTCGCGGCGCGCTGTTCACTCGCGAGGGGCGTATTGACATAACAGCAGCACGCTACAAGGTGCTGGACGAACCGATCGAGGCGGATTGCGACTGCTATGCCTGTCAGACGTTCAGCGCCGCCTATATCCATCACCTGTTTCGCGCGCGGGAACTGTTGGCCTACCGACTGGCATCGATTCACAATGTCCGCTTTCTCGTCAGGCAGATGGAGCAGATGGAGGATGCTATTCGGCGCGGTGCGTTCGCCGCAGAGCGCCGCGCATTCATCGACACCTATCAGCCGGCCAATCAGCGCATCGCCGCCGAGCAGCGCGCCAAGCACCGTGCGGCGCGAGCGCGCGATTTCGCACGCTGATCCATGGCCGCAGATGACACAACCCACGTCGGTGTCTCAGAGGGTTTCCTGAACGGCGAGATCATGCTTCGGACTCCTGCGTCTCAAATGCGGCGTGCCTGGATCGTGCTGGGCGCAGCATCGCTCGCGACGTTGCTTCTGCTTGTCGCGCTGATTACCGCGTCCATCTGGGTCAGTCGTCACGCTACCGAGCCGCGCAATGCGCACATAACCTTTGTCAGTGGGACGGGAGCGCTGGTGCGCTCGCCTGGCGATTCAGGCTGGCGGTTGATTGGGTCTGATGAACGCGTTGAGGAAGGGGACAGTATCTCGACGACACTGGGCACGGTCGTGACACTGGAGGCATTCGACGGCACGACGTTCGAGATTTCAGAAGACTCGGTCGTGACCATCCGGCGCATGCGATCGTCGAGATTCATCCAGCGAACCAAGTTGATTGAGCTCGAGCCCGAGCGCGGCGCTATCTACGTCAACATGCAGCCGGCCGCCGAGTATGGGTACAGCGAGGTTGTCGTTGAGGCAGCTGGTGCGCGCGTCGTGATGGCATCTGAAAGAGCTCGCCAGCAAGCAGGCTCGTTCCTCTTCGAAGTCATCTCGCAACTGACGAGACTCGCGGGCGATCACCAGCGTTCGCACGGCGGTTCTGCGCGGACGGCGACGGTGACGCATTCCGGAAACGAGCTGGTTCTGACTGATGACCAGCAAACGGTCATCTCACCAACGGGCGAGTTTGGAGACATCACCCGGCCTGTGCGTGAGCTTATCGTCAACGGTGCGTTCCAAAGCGGCATGGATGGTTGGATCGACTTCCGCCAGCAAAACCCGGAACACGCGGGCGTCGTGCCGCTGAATGCGTCCGTGGAGCTGGTCCCGGACAAGACACCCAACGGTGACGTGATCGCGCTGGAGATCAGCCGACCATCGTCGGCGGGCGGCGGAGTAGTGCAGGCCGGCGTCCGCCAGCACATCGGCAAGACACTCCGCGTCGTCACGTCGTTGCGACTGCAACTGGATGTCCAGATAACCGACCAGGTACCGGCCGGCGGCGGGAATGACCTCAATCAGTTCCCCCTGATCGTGACCATGAACTACATTGACCTGGAAGGCAAAGAACGAATCTGGTCGCACGGCTATTATGCGATCGACGATCCAGCTCATCCGGTTGATGAGTTTCGGGCGTCGCGGATCGAGCGCGATGAATGGCGGCGAGTGTCGTTCGACTTGAGCAATCTATCGCCGTTACCAAGCCAGATAACGTCGATCGTGGTGTACGCTTCTGGCGAGAGCTTTCAGACACGGATTGCAAACGTGTCACTCACCACAGGCGAATTGCTCCGAAATTCGGGGGCAGCGGCTGCAGTAGATGCGCCGTAGGTCGCCCCTCTGACTGCGTCCCACAGGAGGAAGTGACGTTTCATGGCGCGGATCAGCATTATCGGTAGTGGCTACGTCGGACTCGTCTATGCCGCTGCGTTTGCAGACCTTGGGAACGACGTCGTCGGCATCGACATTAATGCCGAGAAAGTCGAACTCCTGCAGCAGGGCGAGTGCCCGATTTATGAACCGGGACTCCCGGAGATCCTCGCGCGCAACCTTCAGGCTGGCCGGCTGCGATTTACTACATCGTACGCAGATGCAGTGCCCAGCTCGCAGTTCGTCTTCATTTGCGTGGACACACCGCAATCATTCAACGGCGAAGCCGATATGCGCGCCGTCCGGCGGGCCGCCACCACGACGGCTGAGCACCTCACGGGCCACACGGTCATCGTCAACAAGAGCACGATGCCGATCGGCTCGGGCGACCTGGTCGCGAAGATTCTTGAAGAGCACATCAGCGGTGATGCGACATTCGCTGTTGTCAGTAACCCTGAGTTTCTCCGAGAAGGCTCGGCTGTGCACGATGTCATGCACCCGGAGCGAGTTGTCCTCGGCTCGGACCGCAAAGAAGCCGCCGAGAAGGTGGCCAGCCTGTACAGCGTGCTGAACGCCCCGATAGTCGTTACCGACCTGCGGTCGGCAGAGATGATCAAGTATGCGTCGAATGCGTTCTTGGCGACGAAGATCTCGTTCATTAATGAGATCGCGCGAATTTGCGAGCGCGTCGGCGCAGACGTGACCGTCGTCTCGAAGGGCATGGGCCATGACCCACGGATCGGCTCGCTCTTCCTGGAGGCAGGTATCGGATATGGCGGCTCCTGTTTCCCGAAGGACGTCAGCGCGCTCGCCTATATGGCCGAAGAAGCCAACACGCACCCGCAACTGCTGCGCGCCGTCATCGAGATCAACAACGATCAGCGCCGCCGGTTCGTTCAGAAGCTGCAAACACACCTCGGGGACCTGAACGAGCGCAAGATCGGCATCTGGGGGCTGGCATTCAAGCAGAACACCGACGACATGCGCGAATCTCCGGCAGTGGACATCATCCGGATGATCGAGCAGCGTGGCGGGCAAGTGCGCGCGTACGACCCTGCTGCGGCTGAGACGGCTCGACCGCTGCTCCCAAACATCGACATTTGCGACAACCCATATGACGTGGTCGATGGCGCTGACGCGCTGTGCGTTGTCACTCCGTGGAACGAATTCAAGCAGGCCAACCTTGGACGAGTTGCCGAAATGATGCGCACACCGCTGCTCCTTGATGGCCGCAACATTTACGAACCCGAAGAAGTCAGAGCGCATGGATTGACCTATGTCGGCGTCGGAAGGTAAGTACCAGCCGGTCTGGGACAGTGAGGCCGCCGGACCGGTTGAAGTCGGCATCGACATCATCGAGATCGAACGCATTGCACACACGTTGGAACGCTTTGGCGATCGATTCCTGAACCGCGTCTACTCTCCGCGAGAGCGCGAACGCTACGGCAAGCGCGTGCAGGAACTCGCGGCACGGTTCGCGGCCAAGGAGGCGACAATGAAGGCGCTAGGCACTGGCGTACGCGGTGTTCGATGGCGCGACATTGAGGTGTTGCCCAATCGGCGGGGCAAGCCAATCCTCGTCCTGCACGAGACTGCACAACGGCGCGCGGATCTACTCGGATTCCAGCACTTCGCAGTGTCGCTGACTCATTCACGGGGCGAGGCGATGGCGATTGTCATCGCGACGAAACAGGCCAACGATTTGCTATGACGGTCCTGGTCACAGGCGACGAGATGGCCGAAGCTGAGCGCCGCACGATGGATTCGGGCATTAGTGGCCCCGAACTCATGCGCCGCGCCGCGATCGCTATTGCCGACTGGGTCGAAGCGCACTGCGTGTCAGCAGGCTCTGTGGTCGGACTTGTCGGCCCGGGAAACAATGGCGGCGACACGCTGGTTGCGCTCGGCATCCTCGGCGCACGTGGATGGCGAAGCAGAGCTGTCTTTGTCAGTCGAGACGAATTCGGCGATTTGCCGCTGGGTACCGACGAGCAGGCAACTATCGAGGTCGTTGATTTCACTTCGGCAAATGATGCAGACGTGATCCTCGACGGCATCTACGGCTTTCGCAGCCGACCGACTCTGCCAGCACACGTCGCGTCACTCTGCAACGCCGTATCGCGCGCCAGGGCAGCGTCCGGCGCACGCGTCATCGCCATTGACACGCCGTCTGGAATTGACGTAACGACTGGCGAAGCGACGAACGCAACGCTCCATGCAGATGTCACGCTGTGTTTGGCGTTACCCAAGGTCGGTCTGACGCGTGAGCCGGCTGCAAACTTCGTTGGCGAACTTGAGCTGATTGACATCGGCATCCTGCCGCCGGACATCCCTGGCCGCGAACAGCTGATGGATCGAGCATCGATTGCCGAACTCCTCCCGGAGCGCCGAGCCAACGCGCATAAGAGCAACGTCGGTGCTGTCCTGATCGTCGGTGGGGCACCCACCTATTTCGGCGCACCGCGGCTGTCGGCGGAGGCTGCCCTGCGAATCGGAGCAGGGCTGGTCGCCGCCGCAATTCCTTCCCCGATCGTGCCGGTGCTGGCGACCCAGGTGCCGGAGGCAGTCGTCGTCCCGTGCGACGGTGACGACAGCATTCCGGCCATCGCCCGCTTCGTGCACGAGCGCGACTCGATGCTGCGCGCGATGGTCATTGGCCCGGGGCTAGGGCGCAGCGACCATGCGTCAGACATGCTCACCGCGCTACTCGGAGACCAAGCGCCCGACGACATCCGTCGCCGCCTGAAAGTGATCGACGCAGACGCGCTCAACTGGATGTCCGAGCAGCCTGCGCCGCCTGCCGGTCTGACTGCTGGGACGGCAGTGCTCACGCCACACCCCGGTGAGATGAGCCGCCTGCTGCACTGCAGCACAAGCGAGGTGCTTACCGACCCGGCAGAGACCGCGCGTCGAGCGGCAGCGAAATTCGAGCAGGTGGTTATTCTCAAATCCGGCCATTCGCCGGTCGCTCATCCGGACGGGCGGGTCTGGCTAGCGCAGCGCACCACGCCCGAATTGGCCACGGCCGGAACCGGCGATGTGCTCGCCGGCATCATTGGCGGTCTGCTTGCGCAAGGGCTGTCGCCATGGGATGCAGCTCGCGCAGGCGTCTTTGTCGGCGCGCAGGCCGGTAAGCGTGCGACGAGCCTTCAGGGTACAGTAGGCGTGGTTGCTCGCGATGTGATCAACGAGTTGGGCCGCGCATATCTGGATGTCCAAAGTCCAGGTTGGCAAAGGTGGAGATGAGGAGGGGAGGGGAGTCCAGGTGTTGAGCACTGATTCACAGGTTGCGACGATCATGACTCGCGATGTCATCACCGTGTCGCCGGATACGAGCGTCACCGATGTTGCGCGATTGATGACCGACCACGACATTTCCGGCATCCCCGTCGTTGCAAACGGGTTTCTCGTTGGTCTCGTGACTGAAGTCGACGTCGTCTCACGCGAGATCGATGTCGATCCGCCAGCCTACGGGACATTCCTCGACGCGGTCTTTCGCTTTCCGTGGGACCGCTCTGACGAGGAGCTTCGCCGTGTGCTCGCCACTACGGCCGGGGATCTGATGACCCGCGAGGTCCGAACCATTCGAGCGGAGGACCTGATTCGCGACGCGGCAAACATGATGTTCAAGCAGAGCGTGAATCCATTGCCGGTAGTTGATGCAGATGGTCGAGTGATCGGGATCGTGTCCCGATCTGACATCGTCCGCCTTGTTGCGGACGCCGCTGATATCGCTGAAGGGAGCGCCGAAGGGCGTGGCTGACCCAAAGACCTCATCGCTGGCGTCGAGCCTGGAATCAGTTGGTGAGACGCGCGCGATTGTTGATCTCGACGCATATGCGCACAACATCGCGGTCTTGCGTGCTGCTGCGCCGGAAGACGCGGCATTCATGGCGGTCGTCAAGGCGGACGCGTATGGGCACGGCCTCGTTGAATGTGGCCGCATGGCTCAAGAAGTCGGCTGCGAGTGGCTCGGAGTCGCGCGCATCGTTGAGGCGCTCCGCCTCCGTGATGCCGGCATCGATCTGCCGATCCTGGTGCTTGGCCCCCCGGTATCGACGGAGCTCGCAACCGCGATCCAGCGCGGTGTAACGCTGGCTGCCGGAAGCTGGTCGATGGTCGGGCGCATCCGGGAGACGGCAGCTGACGTCGGCGCGACCGCACGCGTTCACGTGAAAGTCGACATCGGCATGCGTCGCTACGGGTTCCTTCCGGACGATGTCGGCGATGCCGTAACACAGATCAGCGCGATGCCGGAGATCGAGATCGACGGTGTGTTCAGCCACTTCTCCAGCGCAGACGAGCCGGGAGCGGAGCCGACTGGCCAGCAAATAGAGATCTTCAGTTCTGCGGTCGAAGCAGTCCGGGCGGCAGGTGTCGACCCGCGCTGGGTCCATCTCTCCAACAGTGCCGGAATCATCACCGGACGAACCGGCCCGACCAACATGGTGCGTTCGGGCGCGGCGACTTATGGGCTTTCGCCTTCCCCCGAAGTGCCGTGCGACGATCGATTCCGACCGGTCATGTCGATTCGCAGTGTCGTGGCCCGCGTCAGCGAGGCAACTCTCGATTGCGGCGTGTCATACAACTACCTCTACCGCACGACGACCGAAGAGAAGCTGGCAACGATCCCGATCGGTTACGCCGACGGCATGCCTCGCCCGTTGGCGAATCAGGGTTGGTTCGTCATCGGCGGCCAACGTCGCCCGATTCGCGGGCGCGTCTGCATGGATCAAACGATTGTCGGAGATGCCGATGGCGTCAGCGAAGGCGATGAGGTGATCATCGTCGGGTCGCCTGACGACGGTGCCATGTCGTTCGAGGACATCGGCCCGATGGCTGCGACAAACAACTATGAGGTCGCCACTCGGCTGATGGCGCGAGTGCCGCGCCTCTACATTCGCAACGGCGAGCCGGTCGCGGTTGAGCACCTGCTCAGCGACGCGACGGTTCGCGCTGCTGAATCGGCCCGCGCATAGCAAAAGCGGCCGGTAACGTGTTACCGGCCGCTTTCAGATTCAATTGACTAGCCTTGCTGGAGTCCTCCAGCATCGTGCAACAACGACTCAACATCGCGCTGAACCACAAACGTACGCCCGGACATCTCGTCGCGAACGTAGCCGAGGTGCCGTTCATCCATCCAGCGATAGATGGTCGGACGGGTCACACCCAGACGCTGTGCGGCAGCGCCGATCGACACCAGCTCGGATGGTTCGTACGCACGATACTTCGCCATCGACAGCATCCCGCCCAGCGGTGTCTCCCAGAACGACCGCGGCACTGTGTAGTCCTCGGCCATCGGTGGCCAGAACAGCAACTGCAAGACGCTATCAATCGCTTCAAGCACACGATCTTTTGGCTCGCGAACCTCGCCGCGGGCAAGCTGCGCGAGGCGAAGGAGATCCTGTCCCAGAGGACCACTTCGCAAAGTCGCCATGTTGAGCGGGCGCTCAGCATCGGGGAAAAGCTGGCTCACCAAGCGATGATGGTGGCTGTAGACAATCCGGAGCGCATCATCGATCACTCCTTGATAGTCAGTACGTTCGCCCTCCACGCCTGCTCCTTTCGCGCGGCGTACCGTGTATGTCCTCCCTGTACGTACCCATTGTATCTGCATTCCTGTAATCTCGTCAATCAGGTTACAGGGCAAAATTCATCGTTTGTACGCGGAAAGACCCAGTCAGATTGAATTATGCGCAAACATCGATAGATATCTGTCGTGCGCTTCTTGAGAAGCCTGTTATAGTAGTTCTTCTGACCGGGGCATCGATGTCTCTTTCGAGGAGTCGCGCGTGCGTGTCATCTGGCGTATCCTGCTGTATTTGAAACCCTATCGCGGACGACTCGTTTTCGCGTACCTGGCGCTGTTTATCGGAACAGGTGCCCAACTGCTGGTGCCGCGCCTCGTGCAGCGCGTCATCGACGAGGGCATCGTGAAAAGCGATCAGTCAGCCATCCTCACCGGCGCTGGCATGATCATCGGCGTCGTTGCGATTCAGGCGGTCTTCACCTATGTCCGCTCGTATCTCTTTCAGGCAATGGCCGAGACTGTCTCGACAGACATACGCCATCAGCTCTACGGGCATCTATTGAAGCTGCCGTTCCAGTATTTCGATGTCGCGCAGTCCGGGCAGCTGATGTCGCGTGCGACCGAAGACGTGAACGCGATTCGGCGCTTCCTGATGTTCTCACTCCGCATGGTGATCTACGCCGTAACGATGTTCGTCATCGTCAGCTTCCTGCTGCTCCGTGAGCACTTCACGCTCGGCATTATCTCGCTCGCAGTTATGCCGATCCTCGCATTCACTGCGGTCTACTTCTCCATAAACATCCGACCGATGTTCGCGCGAATCCAGCAGGAATTTGGCGAGATGTCGAGCGTCATGCAGGAGAATCTCGCCGGCACACGGGTCGTCCGCGTCTTCGCGCGGGAAGATTCCGAGATCAGGAAGTTCGATCACTCGCTCGACGTTCTCTATGATCGACAGATTGACGCGATCAGGTACTACTCATTCTTCTTTCCCTTCATGCAGTTTCTCTCCGGCCTGTCGCTCGGCCTGATTCTCTGGTATGGCGGTCGCCAGGTGCTGAACGGGTCGCTCTCAATTGGTACCTTCGTCGCCTTCAATCTCTACCTGACGTTGCTGGCGAACCCGCTCCGTCAACTTGGCTGGATCATGAACTCGGTCGCGCGCGCCATCGCATCCGGCGACCGCATCTTCGAGGTCATCGACACGCGGCCAGCCATTCGCAACAAGGACGGCGCTGCGCCACTGGAGTCGCCGCGCGGCGATGTCGCGTTCGCGGACGTTTCCTTCACCTATCCGCATACGGCGCGGCCTGCTATTCGCGACGTGACGTTCTCAGCATCTTCCGGTGCAGTCATCGGCCTGATCGGCTCGACCGGCAGCGGCAAGAGTACGGTGACGAACCTCCTGGCAAGGTTCTACGAAATCTCACGCGGGTCGATCACATTCGATGGCATTGATGTGCGCGACATTGAGCTTGCCAGCTTGCGCCGCAACATCGGCTTCGTGTTGCAGGAGACGTTCCTGTTCTCGTCAACGATTCGTGACAACATCGCGTTCGGAAATCCGAACGCCACGATTGAGGAAGTCGAGCAGGCTGCCCGCATCGCTCAAGCGTATGACTTCATCTCGGCGATGCCGGATGGGTTCGACTCACAGCTCGGGGAGCGCGGCGTCTCGCTCTCGGGCGGCCAGCGCCAGCGCGTTGCGATCGCGCGGGCGATCTGCTCCGATCCTCGAATTCTGGTGTTTGACGACGCCACATCCAGCGTCGACACAGAAACTGAGTTCCAGATCCAGCAGGCGCTCAATAACGCAATGGCCGGTCGCACGACCTTCATCATCGCGCAGCGCGTATCAAGCCTGAAAGACGCCGACGAGATTCTAGTTTTCGATGAAGGTGCCATCGTCGAGCGCGGGAAGCACCAGCACCTCATCACGCAAGGTGGCCACTACGCCAGACTGTACGAGCTGCAGCTGAAAGATCAGGAGGAGTTCGTCACGGCGGCGGATTAGTCGGTCCGGACAACGAACATGCGCAACATAGCGAATCCAGACGATCTCCTCGGAAAAGCCTACGATAGCCGGATTGCGCGGCGTCTCGTCGCGCAAGTGCGCCCATACACTCGGCCAGCCGGTATTGCCGTCATTCTCATTTTGCTCGTCACCGTCTTCGAGCTTGCGATCCCGTTCCTGTTTGGCTTGTCCGTCGACATCGTACGTGACGCCATCGAAGGAACAACCGGCCGCAGCTTCTTTGGACGCCATGGAAACGACGCGCTCAATTTGCTGGGGATCGCGTTTCTAAGCGTTCTCCTGCTTCGATTTGTGGCGCGCTATTTCGAGATGTTCCTGATGGGCCAGGTCGGCCAGCGCATCGTCTACGACCTGCGCTCGTCGATGTTCAGCCACATCCAGCGACTCGACATTCGCTATATCGATCGGCGCGGTGTTGGGTCGATCATGTCGCGTTTGCAAAATGACGTGTCCGTTATCGATCAACTGTTTGCTGATGGATTGGTCGACATCCTGTCGCAGATGGCGCTGCTGGTCGGCATCATCGTCCTGATGTGGGTGACCAACTGGAAGCTGGCTCTGGTCGCGTTCGCATTGCTCCCGATCATGGTTGTGATGATGCGATTCTGGCGCTCGCGCGCGATCCTGACCTATCGACAGACACGCATCACGATTGCACGCGTAAACGGGTTCCTGGCAGAGAACATTGCCGGTATGCGTGTGATTCAGTCGTTCACACGCGAACCGCGCAACCTGCGGACATTCACCGGTATCAACGACGAGAATCTGGACGCCAACCTCGACGCGGCGCGGCTCTCAGCGTTCCTCTTTCCGTTCGTCACATTCGTTGAATACGTCACGATCGCGCTCGTCCTCTATGTCGGCGGACGGATGGTTGGCGGCGTTGCCTTCACGGTTGGTGAGCTGGTGACGTTCGTTGCCTACGTTGCCCGCTTCTACGAGCCGATCAACCAGCTTTCGCAGGCGTACAACACGTTGCAGGCTGCGACAGCCGCCGGCGAGCGCATCTACTCGATTCAGGACGCGGTGCCCGAGATCAACGACGCACCAAACGCAATCGTGCTCCCGCGGATCGAAGGACACGTCGAGTTCGACCATGTTCGGTTCGGCTACGATGAAGTTGAAGTGCTGCACGACATCGTGCTTGACGTTCAACCCGGCGAGTCGATTGCATTCGTCGGTGAGACCGGTGCAGGCAAGTCGTCAATGATCAACTTGCTGACGCGCTTCTATGATGTCCGCGACGGTGCGATCCGCGTTGATGGCTACGACGTCCGCGACGTGACCCAGCAGTCTCTGCGCTCACAGCTGGGAGTCGTACCGCAGGACACGTTCCTCTTTGCGGGCACTATTCGCGACAACATCAAGTTCGCGCGTCCAGATGCAACCGACGACGAGATGATCGCAGCCGCCACTGCCGTTGGTGCTCACGACTTCATCATGGCGCTGAGCGGCGGCTATGACTCCGAAGTGCATGAGCGCGGCGCAACGCTCTCAGTCGGCCAGCGCCAGCTGCTCTCGTTCGCGCGCGCGCTCATCGCAGATCCGCGCGTCATCGTGCTGGATGAAGCTACGTCGAGCGTCGACACCGAGACCGAGCAGGTCATCCAGGCGGCGCTCCGCACGCTGCTCGCCGGACGTACGTCGTTCATCATCGCTCATCGACTCTCAACCATTCGCGAGTCGACGCGTGTTGTCGTGCTGGATCACGGACGGATCGTCGAAGCTGGATCACACGATGAGCTGCTGGAACGCCGCGGTACTTACCACAAGCTCTATACGATGCAGTTCCGCGCGGCAGATGCAGCAGCGGACTGAGCATGACGATCTATCCTTGTGAATGAGTCTGCGGATCGAGGCGCAACTTCATGCCGACGTGCGTGGCCTCGAAACCGAGCGATCTGTACCAGCGGTGCGCGTCAGTTCGGCGTTGATCGGTTGTCAGTTGGACGATCCGGACACCACGTTGTCGCGCACGATCAATCGTCCATTCGAACATCTGACGACCAACTCCGCCACCGCGAAGAGTAGATGCTACGCGCACCGATTCGATCTGCGCGCGCACTGCACCCATGTGCGAGAGACCGGGGATGTAGGTCACCTGGAGCACGGACACGACTTGATCGCCTTGAACTCCGACAATCAGTTCGTTGCGGGGATCGTCCAGAATTTCCTGGAATGCAGTCGCGTACACTTCGCGACCGCCTCGTTCGGCTGATTCGCGCTGGGAACCCAGAACATCGTCGGCAAGCAGGCGAATGATCGAATCGAGATCACCGGCATGTGCGAGGCGAAACGTTACGTCAGCCATGACCCGTCCTCTATCATCACATACCCAGCGTGAGTTGGATGGCTGGCGGAGCGGAGACATCGGTTCGTTCACTTCGGCTGAGTGCGCCAACCGAGGTTGTCGTCCGCCCTGCCAAAACCAGCGCCTCTTGCGCGCTGGCAATCGCGAGTGCCGCCGTGTTGTTCTTGTCGGACAGATGCGCGAGCCAGACCGCTTTCGTGCGCTCCGTTGTCGCTGCGACGAGCGCCGCAGCGCAATCGTCGTTGCTGAGGTGCCCGAGCGGGCTTTCGATCCGGCGCTTGAGCCGAGCGGGGTAGGGGCCGAAGCGCAACATGTGCGGATCGAAATTCGACTCCAGGACGACGACGTCGGCGCTCCCCATCGCTTCAATGACGGTTTCACTGACGTAGCCAAGATCCGTAAATATCGCAGCACGCAGATTACCATCGTCGACGACAAACCCGCACGGTTCAGCGGCGTCGTGCGAAACGGCAACGAACTCGACCTCGACGCCGCTATCCTGCCAGCGTTCCCCGGCAGCACGCCTGGTGAATGCGCGCTCGTAACGGATTGCACGTTGCGTCCCCTGCGTCGTCACAATCTGGCAGCCGGTGCGCTTGGTGATTGAATCGAGTGCGCGAACATGGTCGATGTGCTCGTGGCTAACGACGATGCCTGCCAGGCGATCCTGCACATCGAAGTCGCGTATGGCGGCCTGAACCGTCCGCGATCCGACACCGCAATCAATCAGGAAAGCAATCGTTCCGCTGTCGAACAGAAATGCATTGCCGCTACTACCGGAACCGAGGGAAACGATTCGCGTCATGAAGCCTGGACCGGCGCAAAGATAGCCCGACCGACGCGCACAATCGTCGCGCCCTCCTCGATCGCAACCTCGAAGTCGTTTGTCATGCCCATCGATAGCTCGCTCAGGTCTGATTCTGGATATGCAGTTTGCAGCTTGTCGCGCAACTCGCGCAGACCAACAAAGACCGGTCGCGTCACGTCCGCATCACCAACCAACGGCGCCATCGTCATCAGACCGCGAAGGCGCAGGTTCGGCGATGCGAGTGTCGCCTCAATCAACCCGGCAACTTCATCCGGCGCGCAACCGTGCTTCTGCTCTTCGGCAGCGATGTTCACCTGCAACAAGATTGGCTGGATAACGCCATGTGTGCTGCAGCGCACCTGGAGTGCCTCGATCAAGCCGAGGCGGTCGACCGAGTGGAGCAGGTACACACGCCCCACGATCTGCCGCACCTTGTTCGTCTGCAGGCTACCAATGAGATGCAGATGCGCGTCTGCCGGTGCGCCCTCGAACTTCGGCATCGCATCCTGGACGCGATTCTCACCGAAGTGGCGCAAGCCAAGATCGTAGGCATCATCAACTTCGGAGCGACCGACGGTCTTGCTCACGGCTACGAGGGTCACGTCGGCTGCGGAGCGTCCACTGCGCTCGGCGGCACGTGCCAAACGATCCTGGACATCAACAATTCGAGCAGCGAGGCTACTGGCGGTGGATGTCATTCACCGGTCCTTTCCGCCAACTGAGCTACCAGGAGCATGCGTCCTGCGTGTGCCGCACCCTGACGCGCAGCACGATAGGAGAAGAATCGGTCAATTCGGCACCGAACGCAAACGCCACTTATTTCCACCTGCGACGGATGAACGTCGGCGGCTTGCAGGTTCAGCAGGTTCGCCGTCCAGAGATCAAGGTGCCTGCCACCGTTCGCTACTGCCGCTTCCGTTCGATCAATACAGCGCGCACGCCACGCATCAATAACTTCTGAACCTACCTCATAGCAGCACGGGCCGATCGACGGGCCAATGCCGATCTGCAGGTCGGTCGGTTGCGTGCCAAACGCAGCCTGCATCGTCTCAACTGCGCTGGTTGCGATGCCACTCACCGTGCCGCGCCAGCCTGCGTGCACGACACCGACAGCGTGATGTACCGGGTCAAAAAGCAGGAGCGGTACACAGTCAGCCACGATGACGCCGAGTGCAATCGTTGGGTCGTCAGTGACGAGCGCGTCGGTAGTGGGGAAGCCGTCGAACTTCGGAAATCGTCCCCGGCCCCGGTCCCTTGCCGTTACGACTTCAACGCTATTGCCGTGCGTCTGGCGTCCGAGCGTCAGGACTCCTGGATCAATACCCACATCAGCAAGGAATGCGTTGCGATTACGCTCTATGATCTCGCTGTCGGTGTCGCGGCCATGCCCTACGTCGCCTTGATGCCCGGCAGACGGAACGCGTCCACTCATACCGTGGATGAGCGGCGCATCACTCAGCGACGAGAATCGATATGCGACGTGACCAGCAGTTGCGGGTTGGCTCACTGCTCCTCCGTCGCGGCGCGCAGAATGATTTGATCGACCACGAGCTCGACAGGTGCCAGATCGTCGGTAAAGACGCGGTCCTCGCCTGACCACTCGCGGATGTTGCCAGTGTTCAGCGCGATGTCCCCGACCTGCCGAATCAACGAATCCTCAGGGATACCGGCGATATTCGCTGCAAAGTTCTCGATGTCGGTCGGCTGCATCGTGGCGATCACCATACTATTGGTGAAGCGATCAACATCAATGATGTAAACGTTCGGGAAGACAGCGGCCATTGTCGATGCCATCACATCGACCAAACGGAAGTCGGTCGATGTTCGGCCGGCGTTCAGCACAACCACGCCATCATCCGTGAGATGATCGCGCGCCGACTCGAAGAACTCTTTAGTCGTGAGATGGAATGGAATGTACGGCTGGCGATAGGCATCAATACCGATGACGTCGTACTTCTTGCCGCTCCGACTGAGATAGTAGCGACCGTCGTCAACGATGACATTGAGGTTCGGCTCATTCATGTTGAAGTACTCGCGCCCTATGTCAACGATTTCGCCGTCGATCTCGACGCCGTCAATCGGGATCGGCCCGTATGCCTCGGTGAACTGCTGCGCGACCGTGCCTGCAGCCAGCCCGATGAGCAAGAGACTCTGCACATCCTCCGGCGACTGATCGACGTTGAAGTATGGGCCGACCATAAAGTAATCCCACGGCCCGCCGGTAAGTTGTTGATCCGGCGAATAGATCGAGTGTGTAGCGTGGCCCTCGTTGAGCGCCAGACGGATCTCGTTACGATAGGAGATCACCTGAACGTAGTTGTACGGCGTCTCCGCCTCGTGGATGACCGTGCCATACTCGGGTGGCCGAATGAGTCCGGATGGCTGGAAGATCGGTGCCATTGCCACAACGACAAGCATCGCAATAGCGAGCGACAGCTCACGAACGGCGGGAATGGCAAGCAGTGCCAGCACCGACGGAATCAGAATCGCGAGCGACAGGATGAGGAAATTCGTCCGCGTCCCGAACATGGGAATCAGCACGAACGTCGGCAGAAAGCTGCCGATGATCGAACCGACCGTCGATAGCGCATAGAGCGATCCTGCTGTGTTGCCGGCTGCTGAGACGTCGGCCAGACGCAGCCGCACCGCAAACGGTGAGATGCAGCCGAGCAGCGTAATTGGAACGGCAAAGAGCAGCATTGTGCCGAGCAGAGATCCGTAGAACGCTCCGACCGACACGTTGTCGAACGCCGAGAGCGAAATCTCCAGGATCGGGCGCGACAGCAACGGGATGAACGCGACGCTGAAGCCGGCAATCGCTGTGAGCGCGAACAACAGCTCGGGATCAGGATGGCGGTCTGCGAGCCGTCCGCCGATGAAATACCCCAGCGTCAGATAGAGGAGTGTCAGGCCGATCAGGTTCGCCCAGATGAACGTCGAAGAACCGAAGTATGGGCCGACCAGCCGCGACGCGCTCGTCTCAACCGCGATACTGCAAACGCCACCAAAGAAGACGATGGCCGAGAGTGCCACGCCGCGCGGGTTCAGCCAGGCCGATCGCCCGCGCGACGCTGAAATGGTAGTTGCAACCACTCGTTAGTACGTTTCCAGCTGAATCGGAACGTCGATCAGAACTGGCATTGTCGACGATTTCGCACGCTCAAGCGCCTCGGTCAATTCCGCAGGCGAGTTCACGCGTACGCCTTCGATACCATAAGCGTCAGCCAGCTTGACGTAATCAGGATTTACCAGATCAACCGCAACATAGCGACCTGGGTAGGTGCGCTTCTGCGCGGCCTTAACTGCCGTGTGGGTGGCGTCGTTGAAGATCACCATCGTGATCGGGATACGATGATGGACGGCTGCACCGATCTCCTCCATGGTGAACTGGAAGCCACCGTCTCCAGTCATTGACACGACCTGCGCATCCGGGAGGGCAACCTTCGCACCGATCGCAGTCGGCATCGCAGAGCCGAGCGTGCCGAAGCCGCGCGGGAATGTGTAGGTCCGTGGCTCAAACACCGGGAAGTAGCGCACGCCCTCGTAGGCCATCATCGTCATGTCGTTGCAGAGGACAGCGTCGCGATCCATGCCGGCGCGCAGAGCATCAAGGTACTCGACGTAACCGGCGGTGCGAGCATCTGTCGGCTCCTGAAGACGATCGCGCACGGCAGCAACCGCGCTGGTCTCCCAGCG
>JAMLIA010000017.1 GCA_023954495.1 Thermomicrobiales bacterium
CACGATCTGATCTCCAAAATGGGGGACTCGCCAACACGTTCTGACTCTATGATCTTCTGGCGAAGCTTCTGCACGAACAGGGCGGTGTTGTGGAAGTAATTGTCGCGCAAGTTCTCTGCGACAAGCAATGCGTTCTCGGCCAACTTGAAGTAAAGGTGTGGCTGTCGCTGAAGGTCGTCGCGGACACCGGACTCGGTCGACCAGTCGTTGGGGCGATGACGCTGGCTCATTCGACTCGTCCGGTCTGGATACCAAGCTGGGAGAGTACGCGTAGAGCGTCTGAGGTCACGAACTCGGCTACCGGGATTCCTGTGAGTCGTGACACGAGCCACTTCGCTGGCAGTTTCTGTCCGTCTACAATTGCGAACCATGTCGCTAACGCAGGGACTTGCTTGGCTGGATTCGCAATAAGGGCTTGTACTTGTCGTCGCGCTTCATCAGGCGTGATGGTGACGATGTGTTTGCGTAAGCGAACCTGCGACCGCGATGTGGACGTACCTGGTTGGTGATGACAGATGTGGTCTCCATACAGCCATGCTCGCATTTGAGAGAGCTGTTGGCCCAGGCTTCCGCTTGTTGCGCGAATCTGGCCCAGATCAATCGCGGGCTGTATTGTCATCCGATACAGGCGACCTCCGTAAAACAGTGCATCGTAATTCTCATTCGACCGAAGCAGCTGATGCATCTTCTTCATGACGGCAGCGGACACTTCTCGTGCTCGATCCTCCGTCATTTTCTGATCGTAGTGATCGATTCGGAGATCGGAATGAATGAGGCCGTACTTCGCCGAGAGAACGCGGATATCCAGATTTCTGTCATCTGTCATGGTGAGATACCGGCGCACAATTCGGAAGGCGGGCCCATCGTAGCGCTCCAGCGCGGGAACCGGGTCGCTGTCCAATCGCTTGCGTTGCGAACATGCCAGAACGAGTAAGCGTCGCACCTGACGATCACTTTCGCGTGCAAACAGAAGTGATTCTTTCGTGAATGCATTCTACGACACAAGCCGAGCGAAGGTTTTGGCTATGCAGGGCTTGTGTACCAGCTTCGGAAAGTGTCATCCAGGCCCCGCTACTCTACCTGGCTTCCTGGCATCCCTGCTCCAGTATCGCGCGCGCGTCGGCATCACTATTGACCTGTTGGAGGTCGCCGCGCTGGATGGCCATTGGGTGGAAGGGTGGCGCGGCCTGGATGTCGGGCTGGGCGAGGTGGAGTGTGTAGCAGCCGGCGAAGATCTGTTGGCTGCCGTCAGTCTGGGAGACGTGCAGGATGACCGGCACGCCGTAGTACCGGTTCCCGGCCGCTGCGCCGGTGTTCACGTCGCCGGTCGTTAGCTCGACCTGATCGGTATCGGCGTAGCCGGCCGAGAATTGGTCGAACGGAGCGAGATCGTTCGATTCCTCCCAGTACGAGTAGGCACGTGCGTACTGCTTCGAGTTGATCGCGTTGTAGAGGGATTCGAGGACGGCAACCGGCGTGCTGCGGTCGTCCAGGTAGCCTGGCTGCGCATTGTCCGCGTCGGCGGAGTTGCTGGAGATAGGCGTGAGTGTCGGGGCTGGCTCCGCGGTGTTGGTTGCCGATGGTTCGGGCTGCGCGGTGGCGGTCGGCAGATCAGCGGTTGGCGGGGCGACTGCTACGGTTTCGGTGGCGGCGGGTTCGGTTTGCGGCGCGGTCGTGGCGGTGGAGTCTGCCGATCCACCGCAGGCGGCGAGTAGCAAGATGAACAAGGCTGTCAGGATATGGTGTGGACGAAGGGTCATCGCGCTATAGTCTCCTTCCACGTCCGGCAACGCAATCTGCCCGCCGGAACGTGATCGCTGGTCTGATGACGACCCGGGCGCTGGAAAAGTTCCCGCGAGCGATGGGCGGGGTGACGACGGTAGCGACGGCACCTGATATCCAGCGGCTGGACCATCTGGTGCTTACGGTGGCCGACATTGGCCGTACGATAGCGTTCAATCGGGTCGCACTCGGCATGACAGCGGTTGAGTTTGGCGCTGGCCGTCACGCGCTAGCCTTTGGCCAACTGACGATCAATCTGCACGAGGTGGGCTGCGAACTTCTCTATTCGCGATTCGGACGGCAATCTCATCGAACTCAGTGTCGATTCAATACACGAGGAGGAGCCTGAATGACTGACCGAGTGACCGCGCCATACGGTGCCTGGACATCGCCGATCACGGCGGATCTGATTGCCAGCGGCTCGATCCGGCTGAGTGAGGTGACGTTGCACGGTGACGAGGTCTACTGGCTGGAGTCGCGACCGACCGAGGGTGGTCGCTACGTCGTCGTTCGGCGGGACGCGCAGGGTCAGATTGCGGACATGACGCCGGCTGAGACGAACGCCCGGACGCGGGTGCACGAGTATGGCGGGGCGTCGTACGCGATCGCCGATGGCGTGGTGCTGTTCACGAACTTCGTCGATCAGCAGCTGTATCGGCAGGATCGCGGCGACGACCCGATTGCGATCTCGCCAGATCCGGAGGTGCCGTCCGGCCTGCGGTACGCCGACATGCGGGTATCGCCGGACCGCCGCCGCATCGTCTGCGTTCGCGAGCGACACGCGGAGGAGGGCGAGGCAGTCAATGAGATCGTCTCGCTGGCGGCAGATGGTTCCGGTGAGCCGATCGTGCTGGCGAGTGGCCGGGATTTCTACGCCTTCCCGCGATTGAGTCCGGATGGGCGGCAGCTCGCCTGGGTCGAGTGGGATCACCCGAACATGCCGTGGGACGACACCGAGCTGATGGTGGCTGAACTGGCGGAGGACGGCTCGGTCGCGAACGTCCGGAAGATCGCCGGTGGCCCATCGGAATCGATCTATCAGCCGGAGTGGTCGCCGGAGGGTGTGCTGCATTTCGTCTCTGACCGGACCGGCTGGTGGAATCTCTACCGGCTGGACGGCGATAGCCTCGTCGCGCTCGCGCCGATGGAAGCTGAGTTCGGCGGCCCGGCCTGGTCGCTGGACGCCGGGCAGTACGGCTTCATCTCCGGCGGTCGCATCGCCTGCATCTACGCGCAGAACGGCTTGCATCACCTCGGCATTATCGAGCCGGATGCGGACGGTGTCCGTGAGATCGAGACGCCGTTCACCGGGTTCGCCAGCATTGACGCGGACGGTGGCGATCGCATCGCTGTTATCGGCGGTGGGCCGCTGGCGGCGAGCTCGGTTGCGGTCATTGATCTGTCCGGCGGTGGAGCAACGGTGGATGCTATTCGCCGTGCCGCGTCGGTTGAGATTGGGTCGGCATACCTGTCCCCGGCGCAGCCAATCGAGTTCCCAACGACCGGCGGCAAGACCGCGCACGCTCTCTACTACCCGCCGCACAACGACGATGTCGAGGCACCGGCTGGGGAACTGCCGCCGCTGCTGGTCTTCAGCCATGGTGGCCCGACCGGCGCGACGAGCGGCGTGCTGAACCTGTCGATTCAGTACTGGACCAGCCGTGGCTTCGCGGTTGTGGATGTGAACTACGGCGGCAGCACCGGCTACGGGCGTGAGTATCGCGAGCGACTGAAGGACAACTGGGGCATTGTCGATGTCGACGACTGCGCCAATGCGGCGGGATATCTGGCCGATCAGGGGCTGGTGGATCGCGGGCGGATGGCGATCCGTGGTGGTAGTGCTGGTGGCTACACGACGCTGGCGGCGCTGACGTTCGTTGATGTGTTTGCGGCTGGAGCCAGCCACTTCGGCATCGCCGATCTCGAGACGATGACGAAGGACACGCACAAGTTCGAGTCGCGCTACCTTGATGGCCTGATCGGTCCGTATCCGGAGGCGATCGAGACGTACTACGCGCGCTCGCCGGTCCACCACACGGATCAGCTGGCGGCACCAATGATCATCTTCCAAGGGCTGGAGGACAAGGTTGTGCCGCCGTCGCAAGCCGAAGACATGGTGGCGGCGCTCGACCGCAAGGGGCTGCCGTACGCCTACCTGGCGTTCGAGGGTGAGCAGCACGGATTCCGGCGGGCCGAGAACATTCGCAGGACACTGGAGGCGGAGCTGGCGTTCTACGGCTACGTGTTCGGCTTCCAGCCGGCCGATGAGTTCGAGCCGATCACAATCGTGAATGCAGGATGATTGCGGGACGCGGCATGTAGGATTGCCGACAATTGCGCAGAGCGGAGCGCATCGATTCCAGACTTGCTTCGCTCTGCGCCGGTTCGCCCAACGACGGCAGGTGTGACGGTGAGGTGGGGTCATGAACCAGCAACACCTGGATTCGACAATCGAAGCAGGTATCGACGATCCATACGCGGCGCGCCCGTGGCTGCGGAACTACCCGAGTGGTGTGCCGGCGGACATTGAGTCGACCGATCAGACGGTGCCGGATCTGATTCGTCACGCGGCATCCCGCTACCCGGAGCGTGTTGCGTTCACCTACTACGGTCGACACCTGACCTTCCGGGAGATCGATCGACTGTCGTCGGCGTTTGCGAACCGGCTGATCGAGCGCGGTTTTCAGCCGGGCGATCGCGTTTTGGTGGTGCTGGCCAACATGCCGCAGTACCCAATCGTCCACCTCGGCACGATGAAGGCCGGCGGAGTGGTGGCGGCGCTCTCGCCGCTGCTGGTCGAGCGCGAGATCGCGCAGTTGGCGACCGACTCCGGCGCGAAGATCGTTGTCGCGCTCGACCGCGTCTGGGATCGGATTGCTCCGCTGATCGAGCAAGGCGTCATCGAGCGGGCCATCATGACCGGCCCGCAGGACTTCCTGCCGACGGTGAAGCGCCTGCTCTACCCATTGAAGTACCGCAAGGAGATGATCTCGGTGCCGTTCGATTCGGCGCGCGGCATCGAGAGCTTGCGGGCCATGCTGAAGGGCGCGTCCAATCGCGACCCGATGGTGCCGATCGAACCGAGCGCGATCGCCGCCTTCCAGTACACGGGTGGCACGACCGGTCTGCCGAAGGCTGCCGTGCTGACGCATCGCAACCTCGTTGCGAACGTCCTGCAGGTCCGCGCCTGGGTGCGGGATCTGAAGGAGGGCGAGGAGACGATCCTCTCGATTCTGCCGTTCTTCCATTCCTATGGTGTCACGCTCTGCCTGCACATCGCGGCCTACATCGGCGCGACGACGGTTCTCGTGCCACGCTTCGAGATCGCCGACGTGATGGAGCAGATCAAGCGCTACCAGCCGACCGGGTTGCCGGGCGTGCCGACACTCTACAGCGCCATCATCGGCGCGGTCGATCGCAATCCGGAGCGGCAGGAGTCGATGCGCTCGATCCAGTACTGCATCAGTGGCGGTGCGCCGCTGCCTCTCGCTATTCAGCAGCGCTTCGAGGAGCTGACCGGCGGACACCTGGTCGAGGGCTACGGGCTCTCCGAGGCATCTCCGGTGACGCACGCCAATCCGTTGGACGGCCGCTCGCGGATCGGCACGATCGGCATGCCGCTGCCCAGCACTGAGGCGCGCGTTGTCGATCTGGAGACCCGCGAGCCAGTGCCGATAGGCGAGCGCGGTGAGATCGCGGTGCGTGGTCCTCAGGTGATGCAGGGCTACTGGCACAGGCCGGAGGATACCGCCGCCGTGCTCTCCGAGGATGGCTGGCTCTATACCGGCGACGTCGGTGTCATGGATGAGGACGGCTACTTCCAGATCGTCGATCGGCAGAAGGACGTTATCATCACCGGCGGCGAGAACATCTATCCGCGGGAGATCGAGGAGGTGCTCTACACGCACCCCAAGATCGCTGACGCTGCCGTCGTCGGTGTTCCACACGCGGTCGGCGGGCAGGTCGTCAAGGCGTTCATCGCCGTCAAGCCGGGCGAGACGCTGGAGCGGCGGGAGGTCCTGCAGTTCTGCGGCGAGCGGTTGGCGAAGTACAAGGTGCCGCGCCAGATCGAGTTCCGCGAGGAGTTGCCGAAGAGCGCTTCGGGCAAGATCCTGCGCCGCGCGCTGGCGGAGGAAGAGGCCGCCAAGCCGCGCCGTCGCCGAGCCAGCGAGAAGGACGCCGCAGACAGCTAGTGCCAGCAGGCGTCGAAGACCCGCATCCAGTTCTCGCCCAGCAGCTTGAGAATCGCCTCGTCGTCGTAGCCGCTGCGCACCAGCGCGTCGGTCAGGGCCGGTAGCTCGCCGATGTGCTGGATGTCCTGCGGCGCATCGCGGAAGCCGAAGAAGTCGGTGCCCAGCGCGACGTGGTCGATGCCGGTCTGGGCGACGATTGCGTCGGCTTCACGCACCAGCTCGGCGGTGTCGGCCATACTCCAGAAGACGATGCCGATCAGCCCGCCTGACTTCGCAATCGCCTCGGCCTTGCTCATGCCGTAGGTTGCGTTCTGCTCGTCCCACGGGGCGCGATAGCCCGGCGATGGATGCAGCACGCTGGTGTGTGAGCAGACGACCGGCTGCGTGGCGCGCTCGATGACATCCCAGAAGCCGCGGTCGGAGAGGTGCGCGACATCGACGACGATGCCGAGCTCCTGGCATCGATCGACGGCGCGCTTGCCGAGGACAGTGAGGCCGCCGGTCGCGATGTCCTGTTGGGTGCCGTCGGCCAGCACGTTGCGGCGGCTGTGCGTCAGCGTCGTCATCCGCAGACCAAGCAGGGCGAACACATCGAGCAGGTCGATGCGGTGCCCGATGGGTTCGGCACCCTCCATCGTCAGAACGTAGGCAACTTTGCCGTCGGCCTTCGCCCGGCGGATATCGGCGGTCGTGGTTGCCAGCAGGCAGCGGTCGCTGTGCTCAGCGACCGCGCGATGCAGCGCTGCGACCATCTCAAGCGCCGATTCGAGCGCCGTATCGAGCATGTCATCCGGCAGGAAGAGCGCGACGCACTGCGCGGTGATGCCGCCCTGCTCCAGCAGCGGCAGCTCGTACTGGCCGGCCGGTGCGTTCAGCATGGCCTCTGGATCGAGTTGGTAGGGGACATTCTCCAGATTGCGCGTCACTCGGGCGGCTGATTGTCCGTGTGCGTCGCGATCGAACGGTTCGGTGAGTGTGGTGATCCCCTTTAGCACTGGCAGCAGGATGTCGCTGTGCCCGTCGATGACGATGGCGCGCTTGTGCAGCGCTGCCGCCTGCGGTGAGATCCCCATCACGTTGCTCCATTTCCGAACCGGTCGAAGATACCCGTCTGTGCGGCGCACACCATAGCACCCCCCGGGGCGTTGCGGGCATGGCCTATCGCCGCGATACTGCGCAGAGGCTAATGAGGCAGAGAGGAAACGCTATGACAGCAAAGAACATTCTTGTGACCGGCACGACCGGTCGGATCGGCCACGCGATCGTCGAGAAGCTGACCAGCCAGGGGGTGAATGTTATTGCGACCGACCACGATGGCGAGCGCCTGGAGTCCGCGCTTGGCGGCAGGGACGACGTCACGGCGATCGTCGCTGACCTGACGAGCGAGGACGACTTGAAGCGGTTGGCGTCCGAGGCGATTGCGGCGGCTGGGCAGATTGATGGGCTGGTGAACTGCGCCGGTATCTTCCCCAACCGGCAGGTCGTCAACATGTCGACCGACGAATGGGATCTGGTCTATGCCGTGAACCTGCGCGGCCCGTTCATCCTCAGCCGCGAGATCGCGCGGCACATGATCGAGCAGGAAGTCAAAGGATCGATCGTCAATATCTCGTCCGGCGCGGGCACGTCGGCGCGGACCGGTGGATCGCACTACTGCGGCTCGAAGGCGTCGCTGGAGATGCTGACCAAGGTGCTGGCAATCGAGCTTGGCCCCTACGGCATCCGCGTGAATGCGGTCGCGCCCGGCCTGATCCTCGACGAGGTGCTCGCGCAGCCGGTGCCGGAGGGAACGCACGAGTACGTCACCACGCTGCTGAACGGCATCCCGCTGCGGCGGACCGGCCGGCCGGAGGACATCGCCAACACCGTTGCGTTCCTGTGTGGTGACGAGACGGAGTGGGTCAGCGGGGCTGTCTGGGGCGTCAACGGCGGCTCGCAGGCCGGCCGCACGCACCTGCCGCCGAGCGAGTAGGGATATTCGAGTACGAGAGTCGCGGGCGGGGAGAATTTCCCCGCCCGCTTGGCATTTCGAAGATCGGTGTTCTATGCCTGCGCGGATCGCTCGTGGGCGATCTGGCCGTGCTGAATGACCATCTCGACCTGCTGCAGCGCCGCGATGTCGCTCGCCAGATCGCCGTCAACGACGACGACATCGGCGCGTTGGCCAGCCAGGATCGTCCCGAAGTCGTCATAACCGAGCGCAGCAGTGACGGCACCGGTTGCGGCGTGGATCGCATCGACCGGTCGCAGCCCGCAAGCCACCAACTCGTCGAGCTCCTTCCAGAAC
Source organism: Thermomicrobiales bacterium (assembly GCA_023954495.1). Classification (NCBI taxonomy): domain Bacteria; kingdom Pseudomonadati; phylum Thermomicrobiota; class Thermomicrobia; order Thermomicrobiales; species Thermomicrobiales bacterium. The sequence continues at coordinate 8,263 of JAMLIA010000017.1, forward strand.
GTGTCGAACGCCGTGGCTCGCCAACCGGCATCGGAGCCGGCCAGCAGCGGCACGCCGAGCTCCTGGAGCTTGTGGACGATCTCGCGCTGCGTCTCCTGCCGCCGCTGCCACATCGAGCGCTCGTCACCCTCGTCGAGCAGATCGACCAGATCGCGGTTGACCTGCAGCGTTGGCGTGACCGGAATGCCGGACGCCGCGAGCTTCTCTGCGACGCGCTCGTCGATCTGCGGGATCAGGTTCGATCCGTAGAACGAAGCGTGCTCGATCAGGTCGACACCAGCGTTGATCGCGTTCTCGATCGATGCGGTTGCGATGCAGTGGGCGCAGACGAGCTTGCCCAGCCCGTGGGCGGTTTCGACAATGGCGCGAAGTTCCGATTCGGTGAAGCTGGGGTATTGCGAGAATGTGCCGGGTGTCCCGCCGCCGGCCGCCATCACCTTCACGTAGTCCGCGCCGCGCGAGATGACCTCGCGAACGGCGCGAGCCAGGTTGATTTCGCCATCCACCTCGCCGCCGAACTGTCGCGTGTGCCCGCCGGTGATGGTGAGCGTCCAGCCGCAAGCGATGATGCCTGCGCCGTCGATCAGGTTGGCCGCACGAGCGTTGCGTACATCGAGGATGACCTCTCTGCGGCCGCCGCAGTCGCGCACGGTCGTGACGCCTGCGCGCAACGATGTCTGGATATTGTGCGTCGCCATCAGGGCCAGGCTGGCGTCGGACTGCAGATCGATCCACGGCACAAACGGCGTGTTGTCGCCCGGCAGGACGAGGTGGACGTGGTTATTGATCAGGCCGGGGATGACCGTCTTGCCGGGGAGGTCGATCGCAGCGGTGCGGTCGGCGGCACTGAGGTCGCCGACCGGTGCGACTTGCGTGATGCGATCGCCCTCGATCGTGATTGCCTGCCCGGCCAGCGGCGCTGAGCCTGTGCCGTCGATGACGGTCGCGGGCGTCAGAATGATCTTGCTCACTTCAACCTCTTCACTCGTACTGATTCCTCTCAAAGCTCAGGAAGCGGGCACCTCAGGCGCGGATTTGCTGTCGCGGGTCGAGCGTGTCACGCAGACCGTCGCCGAGCAGATTCATGGCCAGGACGGTCACCATGATGGCAATGCCGGGGAAGGTCGCGATCCACCACTGTTCGCGCAGGTAGTTGCGTCCCTCGGACAGCATGCGACCCCACTCTGGTGTCGGAGGCTGGCTGCCCAGGCCAAGGAAGCTCAGCGACGCTGCCCAGAGAATGGCCGACGCGGTGCCGAGTGTGGCCAGCACGATCACCGGCGCGACGACGTTGGGCAGCACGTGGCGGCGCATGATGACACCGTCGGTCGCACCAACGACGCGGGCTGCATCGACGTAGACGTTCTCGCGCGCAGACAGCACCGAGCTGCGCACGATGCGGGCATAGGCCGGCACCGACGAGATGCCGACGGCGATCATCAGGTTCGGCAGGCTCGGGCCGAGGATGCTGACGAGCGCCAGGGCCAGCAGGATGCCCGGGAACGCTAGCATGATGTCAACGAAGCGCATGATGATTGTGTCGGTCCAGCGGCCATAGTAGCCGGCGATCAGGCCCATCAGGGTGCCGATGACGACCGCGATCGTGACCGAGATGAAGCCGACCATGAGCGATAGCCGAGTGCCATAGACAACCCGGCTGAAGACGTCACGACCGTACTGGTCGGTACCGAACAGATGCGTCCCGGACGGCGCCAGCAATGCGTCCTTCGGCGCAACGGCGTTCGGCTCATACGGGCTGATGATCGGCGCAGCCACAGCCATGATCACCAGGATCAGGAGCGCGACGAAACCGGCGACGGCGACCTTGCTGCGCCGCAACCGGGCGAACAGGTTGGGGCGCTTGGCGCGGGTCACCTGCATGCCCGCGTTGCGGTCGCTGGTGCTGTACTCACCTCTTCCATGGATCGTTACCCCAATCGAAATGCGTGGGTCGAGCACCGCGTACAGCACGTCGACGAGAAGATTGATCAGGACATAGGCGAGCGCAATGAACAGGACGATGCCCTGGACGAGCGGGAAGTCCTTCTCCAGGATTGCCGCAACGATGAGGCGACCGATGCCGGGCCGCCCGAAGACGGTCTCGATCACCACGGTTCCGGCGAGGAGCTGCCCGAACTGAAGCCCGAGGATGGTGATCGTCGGGATCATGGCGTTGCGTAGCGCGTGGCGGATGATGACGACCGAGTTGCGCAGGCCCTTTGCCCGTGCCGTGATGATGTACTCCTGGCGGAGTACCTCCAGCATCGTCGAGCGGGTGAGCCGCGCGATGATCGCGGACGCGCCGAGGCCGAGCGTCACCGCCGGTAACACAAGGTGTTTGAAGTCTCCCCCGCCGGTCGCGGGGAACCAGTTGAATTTGAGCGAGAAGCCGAATATCAGCAGCAAGCCGAGCCAGAAGCTGGGCATCGAGACGCCAAGCATCGCCATGATCATCGCGGCGAGGTCGGCCCAGGTGTTCTGCTTGACTGCTGCGACGATGCCGAGCGTCATGCCGATGACGACGGCGATGGCAAGTCCCGCCAACGTCAGCACGATCGTCGACGGAAGGTTGTCGCGGATCTCGTCCATCACTGGTCGCTTACTGCGGATTGAGTACCCCAGGTCGCCCTGCGCGGCATTGGTCACGAAGCGCAGGTACTGCTCCGGCAGTGGCTTGTCGAGGTAGAGCTGCGCCTTCAGCTTCTCGACCTGCTCGGGTGTCGTTTGAAACTCACCGAGCATCATCTGGATCGGGTCGCCGGGGACAAGATGCAGCATGGCAAAGACAGCGATCGACACGCCGAGTACGACCGGAATCGTCGACAGTAGCCGCTGTATCAGAAATCTCCCCATAGCCCTGCCCCCCAGGGAGCGGCGTCAGTGCCGCTCCCCCTTGTGCCCGAGTACGTCGGGCGGTGATTGTGTCTAAGACTGGATCGAAACCAGGCCGAACTGCGGATACGTATAGCCGTTGAACATCAGCCCCTGGACTTCCTTCTTGCCTGCCCAGACGGCGTATTCATCGACCAACGGTGCCGCGACGGCCATGTCCGCCAGCTTCTGGCAGATCTCCAGGTAGAGCGCGCGCCGCGCTGCCTGGTCGGTCTCGGTGCGGCCCTGCTCCAGCATCGAGTCGATCTCCGGATCGTCGAGGCAGGCGAAGTTGAAGTTCTTGCCGATCAGTGATGAATGGAACATCGCGTAGAGACCATCGTAGTCACCCGACCGCAAGAACATGACCGGCCCGTTGGTGGCGCAGTTGTAGTTGTCCTCGTACCACGGTGCGCGAGCCTGCGCCTTGATCTGGCAATCAAATCCGACGTCGTTCAAGTTGGCCTGAATCAGCTGCGCCTCGGGCGGCGATCCCGAGCCTGCATCGATGACATTCAACAGGAATGAGAGCTTCTTGCCGTCCTTCTCACGTGTGCCATCGCCGGTCCAACCGGCCTCTTCCAGGAGCTGCTTCGCCTGCTCCGGGTCGTATGGTTGCGATAGAGATTCGTCGTCGATCATCGCGCGCGTCAGCATGCCGATCGAGACTTCGCCGATGCCGGCGAACACGGTGTCGACCAGTGCCTGCCGGTCGATGGCGAGGCTGACCGCGCGACGAACGTTGACGTCATCGGTCGGCTCCATGCTCGTGTTCAGGATCAGGATGCGCGGAATGCCACCCCAGAGCATCTTCTGCACGCTGAGATCGCCGTTGCCCTCAAGCCGGGCGAGATCCTGCGCTGGTACGCCGGTGATCAACTGAGTCTCTCCGGTCTCGACGGTCGTGACCCGTGTGCTGCTCTCCGGGATGAACTTGAATACGATCCGGTCGAGCAGCGCAGGACCTGCCGCTTCGGCCCACGGTGCCTGGCGGTTGTACTCGTCCCAGCGGACAAGCGCGACGTTGTCCTTGGCGGTGTAGCTCTCGACCTTGAACTGGCCGGTTGTGACGATCTGCGTCGCGAAGTCGTCACCGAGCTCTTCGACCGCCTTCAGCGAGACAATGCCGAGTGGTGCGCCGGCCGTATAGGTCAGGAACGGCGCGTACGGTGCCTCGAAGTTGACGACGGCGGTGAACTCATCGGGCGTGTCGGTGCCGGTGTAGCCAGCCAGCGACGCGAGAGCGCTGCCGGCCTGGAAGTTGGGATCGACGATGCGATCGAAGTTGCCCTTGATGCTCTCCGCGTTGAACGGTGAGCCGTCCTGGAAGGTCACATCCTCGCGCAGCTTGAATGTGTAGCTGGTTCCGTCTGTCGATGCTTCCCACGACTCAGCCAGCCACGGCTTCAGCTCGCGCTCCTCGGTGAGGAACGTGAGTGATTCTGACACCGAGCTGGTGATCATGAACGAGACGGCGCTGGGTGATGTGTGCGGGTCGAGCGTCGGTGGCTCGGAATCCAGCCCAACGATCAGCTCGCCGCCCGCTGTCGGCTCTTCGCCGCCGGTCTCAGCGGTCGCGTCGCCAGTGCCGGTCGTCGCCTCGCCGCCGGAGCTGCTGCCACCATCCGCCGAATCATCGTCGTCGCCCCCGCACGCTGCCAGCAGCCCGCCCATCACGGGTAGCGCAGCAGCCACGCCGGCCAGACGCACGAACGCACGTCGGGATATTCCCAAAGAAGTCAGTCGCTCTAAATCAGCCATGTTGGACCTCGCCCCCTCGTATTGAACGTCGTTGCGCGTGGATTAGTTTCAGCCTCCTCGCACCGTCCTTCCGCTGTGGATTCACGCCAGGCGTCCTTACGCATCCTCGCGGATGCCGATACCCATCAGGAGTCCGTTGGCTCCGACTGCCGGGCTGGTGGTCAGGAACAGGACCCGACCGTCAACCGGTGAGACAATCGATTCGAGAGCGTCGCCATACAGCGAGTCGACCGTGCCGACCTGCTGACCTTCTGCGACCTCGTCGTCGACTTCAACAGTGGTATGGAAGAAGCCAGGTTGTGCTGAGTACAGCCACTCGAAGTTGGTGAGGATCGTTACGTCATTGGCTGGAGCAACGTCGCGCTGCAGCATCCCTTCGTGGCTCAGCACGCGATAAAGCCCCTCGGTGAGCAGCCGGACAGGCTCCTCTTCGAGCAGTCCAACGCCGCCGGCCTCGGCAATAATCCCGGGCACACCGCGCTCGGCGGCCGCGACGAAGCTCATCGAGCCTTTCGCTGGCTGGACCGGCTTGTCGATGACGAGCAGGTAGGGCAGCCCGAAGACCTCGGCAATCTCACGCGCCTTCGTGTCGGCAGTGTCCGGGCTCTTGCGGCAGATTGAGAACGGGACCAGCGCCTCAACCATGTCGCCCCCATGCAGATCGATATAGAGATCGGCATGGGCGATGAACTCTTCGGTGAGCGCATGGACGAGCTGTTCGGTGTACGTGCCGTCTGGCTCACCGGGGAACATGCGGTTCGGGTTGAGCCCGTCGACCGGGCAGATGAATGGCGTCCGGTTCCAGAAGGCGGGCAGGTTCACGACCGGCATGATGACAACGGTGCCGGTCAGCTCGCTCGGATCGAGCGCGTTGGCGAGCCGAACTGCCGTTTCGATACCCGGGTACTCGCCGCCGTGGACGCCGGCGCTGACAAAGATCACTGGCCCCGGTGTCGCACCAGTAACTGAGATCACTGGCCAGCGTTCGTTCTCAAGGGCTGCGCCTGGCAGCTGCACGTCGTGACGCTGCGTCGTGCCGGGCTGTAGCTCGCCCAGAATTGGGAACCGTGTCGCGGTCATTGTGTCCGACATAAATTGATGAATTACCCCTTCGCTTCTTCCTGCTTCTCGCTGAATAGGCGAGCGAGCGATTGATAGTGGTCGTCGATGATCTCGATTGCGCGATCGCGCGATCCAGCGGGGTCGCTGAGCGCGTCAACGATCACGACGTGGCGGTTGGCCACGTTGTCAGGGTCGAGCTCGATGTAACGGATGGACAGCGTGAGGATGATGCCGATGAGCGAATTGATACTGGCCCAGACGCTGCCGACCAGCTTGTGTTCACTCATGTCCACGATGCTCTTGTGGAACATGTGGTCCAGCTCGATGAACTCGTTGACGTTGGCCGGCAGCGACAGTTGGCGCATGCGATCGGTCAGATCCAGCAGGTGTCGACGATTCTCAGGCTGGATCGGGACAGCCAGACCCCGAAAGCACTCGGATTCGAGCATCGCGTGGAGTCGGCAGGCTTCGACCGCCTTGGCTGGCGTAAGGCTGGCGACGACGCTGCCACGATGAGCGCGCGTCTCGATCAGGTATTCGGCCTTGAGGCAACGCAGCGCCTCGCGGACGGTGCTGCGGCTGACACCGAGCTCTTCGGTCAGTGCGACCTCGCCGAGGTGCTGTCCCGGTGGTCGTTCGCCCAGCATGATCTGACGCCGCAGGTGGCGAACAAGCTGATTGGTTAATGTCCGTCGATCGTCGGGAATAGCCTGCCTGGTACCTGTCACCGCACTGCCTCAAGTTCGCTCTGTCCGATTGTCTGACAATATGAAATCATAGCGAGATCGGCACGGTTGTCAAACGCGTGCCGATGGATCGCGGGCTACTGGTAAATGACGACCAGCGCTGGTGGGTCGAGGGCGACGATCTGTTCGGGGGTCAGGAGTGGATCGTCCTGGCGGTAGAAAAGCTTGATGCCGCCGTACTCAATCAGCTCCTGCGTCACGAAGTGATCGTAGTTGCCAAGCTTGGCGTCCGGGCCGCCGAATCCGTCCATGTCGAGCACGATGTCGACACCCGGCAGCGGCGTGATCGCATCCTTGTTGAAGATCATCTCCGACTCAAACTGATGCAGGATCAGGATCTTGGACGGGATCTGCTTCTCGGCGACGATCTGCGACAGCATCTCGACGGCCTTCTGGATGTCGTTGCCGTCTGCTTCGCCGATGAACTCACCCGGTATCCGGTCGTTCGGGACCGTCTCGTTGGCCTTGGTCGAGAACTCCGGGTCGAGCGCGACGTGGACGTTCGGCAATTCCAGCCAGTGGCGGATGACCTCGATCTGGTGTGGGATCGAGTCCCAGCCGATTTGCAGGTCGAGGATGACGATCATGTCATGCGCGGTCGCGTAGTCAACGTAGTCCTGGATCAGCTCGTCGCCGGAGTAGGCGACGTAGGTGCCGTCGTCGCCGGGCCACGGCTGGGCGACTGTCGCGATCATCTCGAACGCCAGCACGGTTGGATGCGACGGATCAGCCGCTTCGTAGGCAGCGGCCTGCTCGGCCAGCTTGGCGTGCAGATCGGGAATCGAATACTCGCCGAGGATGCCCATCTGCTCGGAATTGGGATGTCCGTAGAACGAGATGATCCGATGATTTGGGAGCAGCCCTTCCGTGTCGTCACCGGCAGATACCGCCGTGGTGGCGGTCGGCTCGATGACCGTCGCGGTTGGTTCGGTCGTTTCGGTTGGGTCCGCTGCAGGTTCTGTTGTCGCGGTCGGTTCTTCCCCGCTGGCGTCCGTTGTGGGGGTTGGTGGCGCGGTCGTGTCGCCGGTTGCGCCCGGTGCGGTCGGCTCACTCGTGACCGTCGTGGCGGTGCTGGCGGCGTCGGTCCCATCTGTCGATTCGGCAGAGTCGGGTCCGCTACAGGCAGCCAGAGCCGTAACCAGCATCAGGAGGAGAATGATTCGGGGTAGCGTCAGGAGTGTACGTCTAGTCATGGTCGGCAATGCTACATGATCGTGACCAGTGCCATCGCCTGCTAGACTGTGGCGGATTCTCCAGGTGCCGCGCTTCAACCGAAAGTGACCGCCAGATGCCCGATCGTGAGCAGACTCGCGTCGTTCATGCCGGAGCCGCCGCTGATGCTGCCGGCTCGATAACCCGACCTGTCAGTCCGCCGCTCGTTCAGACGACGGCCTGGGTCTATCCCGATGTCGCCACGATCGACGCCGTCTATGAGAACGGCGCTCCGGCGTATATCTATGGCCGCTACGGCACGCCCAATCACCGTGAGCTGGAGCAGGCACTCGCCGATCTGGAGGGTGCTGAGGCGGGGGTTGCGACGACGAATGGGTCCAGCGCGATCTTCGCGGTGCTACTAGCGTTGACCCGGGCAGGCAGCCGGGTCGTCGCGGCCCATCGCGTCTACGGCGGCACACGCGGCATCCTCAACGGCGAGATGGCGCGGTTCGGCGTCGAGACGACGTGGGTGGATGTCGCGGACATGGCGGCGGTGCGTGATGCGCTGTCTGCCGAGCCGAAACCGGCACTGCTATGGGTCGACACGATCGCCAACCCGACGATGCTGGCGAGCGATCTGCCGGCGCTGGCCGAGCTGGCGCAGATATCCGGCGTGCCGCTCGTCGTTGACAACACGTTCGCCACGCCGCTGCACTGTCGGCCACTGGACATGGGCGCGAGCCTGGTCGTCCACTCAGCGACGAAGTTCATCGCCGGGCATAACGACGCCTCGGGTGGCGCGGTGGTCGGTCCGGCTGCGCTGGTCGAGCCGGTGCGCGATGTGGCGGTGCGGGTTGGTGGTGTTGGCGCGCCGTTTGAAGCGTGGCTCTGTCTGCGCGGTCTGCGGACGATGGACGTGCGGCTGAGTCGATCGAGCGCGACGACGCTGGCGCTGGCCGAGGCGCTGGAGCCGCTCCCTGCCGTGCAGCGCGTGCACTATCCGGGGTTGGCGTCCGACCCGACGCACGAGGTCGCCTGCCGGGTGCTGCGCGGTGGTTTCGGCAGCATGCTGTCGGTCGATCTCGGGACGGCTGCTGCGGCGCGATGTGTGGTCGATCGGCTGCGGTTGGTGCAGTTCGTTGAGACGCTCGGTGGCGTGATGACGACGGTCGTGCACCACCCGTCGACTTCGTACCGCAACCTGACCGACGAGCAGCTGGCTGCCATCGGTGTCAGTCCGGGCCTGCTGCGCTTCTCGATCGGCATCGAGGCCGCCGAGGACGTCATAGCCGATGTCGTCGGCGCGATTCAGTAGGCGTTGCTGTCGGAGCGAAAGATGTGGAAGATCGTCTTGACGATGATCTTCAGGTCGAACAGGATCGACCAATTCTCAACATAATACAGATCGTAGCGTGTGCGCTCCTCGATCGAGGTGTCGCCACGCAGGCCGTTGACCTGCGCCCAGCCGGTCACGCCGGACTTCTCGTGGTGGCGGGCCATGTAGGCCGGGATCAGCTGCGAGAACTGCTCGACGAAGTAGGGTCGCTCCGGTCGCGGGCCGACGACGCTCATCTCGCCGAGCAGGACGTTGATGAACTGCGGCAGCTCGTCGAGCGAGTAGCGCCGCAGGAAGCGCCCGAAGCGCGTCGGTCGCGGGTCGTCCGGCACGGCCCAGACTGGCCCGGTCTCGTCCTCGGCATCGACCGGCATTGAGCGGAACTTCAGCAACTGGAACGCGCGACCGTCCTGACCGACACGCTCCTGGGCGAAGAAGACCGGGCCGGGCGAGGTGAGCTTGATGATGAGTGCGATGACCAGCATGAGTGGGGCGAAGACGATGAGCGCCGTCGCGCTGACAGCAATGTCCAGGATGCGCTTGACGGTGTGGTCGAAGCGCCGCAGGCCGATGCGCCGGACGCTGACGGTCGGCAGCCCATTCAGATCGCCGATGCTGATGCTGTCGCTGGTCAGCAGGCGGAACGACTCGGGGTAGACGCGCACGGAGATCGGCAGCTCGGTGACGGCGTAGATCATGTCGAGGATCTCTTCGTGTGGGATGCCGGCGAGGGCGATGATGATCTCGTCGACAGTTTGCTCGTCGGCGATCTGCGCCAGATCACTGGTCATCCCCAGCACCGGCATGCCGTCGATCTCGGTCGGTAGCTCGTCGTCAATCGGCGCATGACGCACGAAGCCGACGACCTGGTAGCCGAGTTGCGGTGAGCGGCGGATCTTGTCCAGCACCATCCGGCCTGTGGATCCGGCCCCGACGATCAGCAGGCGATCGGAGGCGACGCCGCGCGCACGGAGCCGCCCGATGATGCTGGTGTGGACGAAGCGCCCGGTGGTCACACCAGTGATGGCGAAGACCCAGCCATAGGCGACCATCTGGCGTGAGTAGATGAAATCCGCGCCGAGTGCGAGTGATGTCGCAGCGATCGCCAGCAGGAGACCCAGCGAGACCTGGCTGATGATGCGGTAGGCCTGATCCATCCGTGAGGCGGCGCGCTGGTGGCGGTAGCTGCCGCTGATGGCCAGCACGATCAGGATCGAGCCGGTGGCGATCGAGATGAGCAGCGCTGATGTTTCGCGTGGTGGGTGGCTGAAGGTGTTGGGGATACCGACGATGTCGCGCAACTGGTAGGCGCAGAAGAAGGCCACGACCAGGGCGATGGCGTCGGTAAGGAAAAGCGTCAGGCCGGAGACGACGGCGAACAGGTCGTGGCGTGCGGCATCACGCCGACGAGGAATCTCGGTCGCTTTCGCCGACGCGTCCGCCGGGATTTGCCCGACAGGCGCTGATGGCGCGCCGGATTTCGCCATGCCGGTCCTGCTCCGTCTCTCGTCGATCGCCGCGCGCTCGACGTACCTACGCGACGCGCTTGGCGTGGGCGGGGCGCAGCGCGTTCGACGCCATTGCGATCCCGCCGCGGGCGACGATGCCCGCCAATACGAGCCAGTTTAGCAGCCTGTTCGTTCGCGGCGCGTAATGTTTGCGGTGGAACAGCCACATCGACCGGTAGAACTCATAGAGCATGCGATACGACTGTCGCCGAGACGTTGCGCCCTTCAGATGCAACGCCGCCGCTTCCGGGTAGTAATAGACTCGCCAGTCGCGTGCCTTGAATCGCCAGGCCCAGTCCAGATCCTCGCCGTACATGAAGAACGTGTCGTCCAGCAGCCCGGCCTGATCGATCGCGCTGAGGCGGATGAGCATGAACGCACCGACGACGGAATCGACCTCGGTTGTCTCCATCTCGTCGAGATGCGTCAGGTTGTAGCCGGTGAAGCGCGGGTTGTCCGGGTAGCGTTTGGCGAGGCCGGTCAGCTTCCAGAAAGCGCGGGCCGGTGTCGGGAAGCCACGGCGGCAGGCCAGATCGAGCGAGCCGTCCGGCAGCAGCAGACGCGGACCGACGACCGCAGCCTCCGGGTGCGTGTCCAGGAAGCCGAGACAGCGCGGCAGCGTCGTCGGCTCGACTTCGACATCGCTATTAAGCAGCAGCACGAACGTATCGTCGCGATCGACCTGCGCTGAGACAGTCGCCAGGATGTCGCGCAGCGCGAGGTTGTTGCCGCCGGCGAAGCCGAGGTTGCGCGGTGAGGCGATCAGCATCGCGTCCGGGCAGCTCGCGCGCAAGCGCTCGATGCTGTCGTCTCCCGAGCCGTTGTCGACGATGTAGACGATCAGGTCGCGGTCGTCCAGCAGGCTCGCGCGCAGATGCCTGACTGCCGCTGCCGTGAGATCCGGCGTGCGGTAGTTGACGATGACGGCGTAGACAGGCCCGCGCCGTCCGGCGGCGTCAGGCGGCAGCGGCGTGACGCCGGATGGCTCTGATGGCACGGGAACCAACGACCAACGCTTCGGGAGCGAGGACGGACGGATTCGAGCGGCGTGGACGCGACGGATCGAGCAAGCGCCGGGCGTACCAGCGTCCGAACAGACCGAGGGTGAGCATCGCTGTGGCGACCGGCGGTCGGGGCACTTCGATGATCCGGCGCGGCAGGAAGAGTGGCGCGCCACCTGTTGCCAGATCGCGCAGCAGGTGCGAGCCGAGACCCAGGGCCAGCGCCAGACCGCTCTGCGTGCCCGGCCAGAGGCGCTCGGCCGTGTAGGACACGATGCCGACGGTCAGCAGCGAGTGCGACGCCGGTCGCTCCGGCATCGACATGCTGGGAATGAGCTTCATCGAGCGCGCGGCGATGAGGTGGTCCAGATCGATAGCGACGGCACTCAGGGCTGCGAAGGCCGCCAGACGAGCCTTGTGCTCGACGAACGGCATGGCCGGTATCGAGACGGCCAGCGCCGTGGCGATGTGGGCGGCCCCATCGGAGAGCGCTTCGCAGTGCTTCATCTCGCGGCGCTTGAACACTTCGCAGAGTTGATCGAACGCGATCGCCAGCAGACCGAAGCCGACGGCCGCAGCGATGCCGGTCGACGTCTTCGTGAGCGTCCGGGATGCCTTACCTGGTGCGACTGGTGTAACGATTCGGAGGTGACGAGTCTTTGTATGCATAATGCTGAAGTGTACTGCGAGCGCGCGAACGTATCGAGTCGCGTGGTATTGGAAGGGCGAACGCTGGTTGGGCGGGTGCAACGCGGCCTCAGCTGCTTCACAGATTCGCGATGGCGACCGCCTTGGAAGACAAGTCTTGCACGATGGGAGAGTGGGTTCGGCAGCCTTGTCGCGAACTGAAGTACCGTCCTAAATGAGTGTCATGTGATAAATCCGTAACGTACCAAACGCCGAAATTGTCTGTCTCGGGACTTCCAAAGTTTGCTTCAGCAGGGTATAACGGATATGGGCCCTGCCTGTCACACGGATGATGTGGCTCACAGACGCGCTGCAGATTGTCCCGACGGGCCAGGGAGAGCCCCGACCGCTGTATATCGGGGCGTGGACGCAATGGCCGCGTCCAGGTGAGGCAGTTGTTTCATGAAAAGTGAGGAACCCACATGGCGCAACGACCAGGAGTCCAGCGTCAGCGGATCGGTCCCGCGATCCGACGAATGCGCCGGATGAAGGGGCTGACGCTCGATGAGCTGGCATCGCAGGCCGGCATTTCCGCATCACACCTGAGCCGGCTGGAACGTGGACAGACGTTGCCAAGCTTCCAGGTTCTATCTGATATCGCTCATGTTCTTGGTGCGGACGTTGATGATTTTGTTCGCCTTGAATCTGAAGTCACTACACTCGACGCAGAGTTTCAGGACATGCTCGATGCTCGCGGTTTCCCCGAAGACCTGCAGCTGGAGCTTCTCTCAACGTCGATTGAGCTCCGCCAGGCGCTGTTTGCGCTGTTCCGTGATCTTGGTGCAACAACGCGCCGTCGATCGCGTATCACCGGACGCTCGACCGCTGCTTCAACGCCGAAGACGACGTCCTGACTGCGAGTCGCCACGCATAGATCCACACACGACACCCCGATTGCCGACGATGGCACGGGGTGTCGTGGTTTTCCCGAGCGTCTTCTGAATGTCGGATATACTCGCCGAATACGGCCTCGTTGGCAGTTGCCAACCTGCGTCGATTGAATGCATGTTTGCGCGCCGCTGGAAGGGTGTTCTCGATGGATAACCGCTGGGACGAACGCTGGTCACGACGGGGCAAGATCGCCTCAAGCATGAGCCGACCATCGCGGACGTCGCCGAAGGAAATGATCTCGTTTGTTTACGGCGATCCGGACGTCGATTCACTGCCGCTGGATGAGATGGCCGAAGCCGCCGAGTTCCTCGCCGAGAGCAACCGCCGCGATAGCCTCGCCTACGCCAATCCGGTCGGGCCGGACGGACTGGCAGCCGCGATGGCCGAAAAGCTGAAGCGCGATTACGACGTCGACGTGACGCCCGATCAGATTCTGCTGTCCTCAGGGGCATCGAGCGGTCTGGGCCTTGTCGTCGACATGGTCGTCGATCCGGGCGACGTTGTCCTGGCTGATGCGCCGGCCTGGATGGGCGCGACCGGCATGTTCAAGCTGGCGGGCGCTGAGGTGATCGGCATCGACGTCGACGAGGACGGCATCGACCCGGCCAAAGTCGAGGCGGCGCTGGATTCGCTGGCTGCCGAGGGCAAGCATCCGAAGTTCCTCTACACGATCCCGACCTTCCAGAATCCTGCTGGTGTCGAGCTGTCGGTCGAGCGCCGTCACGCGCTGGCGAAGATCGCCGATGAGCGCGGTTTGCTGATTCTGGAGGACGACGCCTACATCGACCTGCGCTTCGAGGGTGAGAAGAAGCCGACGATGTTCAGCCTGGCCAAGCCCGGCTCGGTGCTGCTGTTCGGCACGCTGTCGAAGACGATCGCTGCCGGCCTGCGCCTCGGCTGGTGCGCCGGCCCGGCCGACGTGATCGCCGTCCTCTCGCGCGGTCGCAACGACACGCTGCGCAACACGTACACGGCGGCGCTGGCCGAGTGGTACGTCAGCACCGGGCGACATGCCGAACACATCGCGCGATTGCAGCAGATCTATCGCAGCAAGTGCGAGCACATGCTGGCGGCGCTGGAGCGCGAGATGCCGGAAGGTGTCAGCTGGACGCGACCGAAGGGCGGTTTCTTCCTGTGGGTGACGCTGCCTGAGGGTGTCGACGCCGTCGATCTGCAGCCGGTCGCTCAGAAGGAATTCGTCGATTACATCCCCGGCCCGTCGTTCTATTCGGACGGCAGCGGCCGCCGGTCGATGCGTCTGTCGTTCAGCGCCGTGACGCCGGATCAGATCGACACCGGCATCGCCCGCCTGGCGTCGGTGATTCGGGCGGCAATACCGGCCGAGGCCACCACCGACTAATCACGGCTGATGGGGAACACTGCGAATCACGCATGGCGACCAGCGCTGGAACAAACCGTTCCGGCGCTGGTCGCTGATCTTCTCGCCCGGGACGAGGCCCCCGGCGCGGCGATTGCCCTCTGGCGCGACGGTGTGCCGATCGTCGAAATGACCGTCGGTAGCGCCGATCTCGCTGGCGAGGTCGCGCTCAACGTCGACGCACGCTTTCCGGTCTACAGTGTCACCAAAACGTGGATTGCTGCGGCGTTGCTGCGGCTGGCCGAGCGCGACATTCTTGCGCTCGACGACTCGCTGCAGGCGTATCTCCCCGACATCCCGCTGCGCACGCGGCCGACGCTGCGGCAGGTCTTGCTGCACACTGCCGGTCTGCCGGATTACGGTGCGTTGCCTGAATATCAGCGGGATGTTCGCGAGCACCCGCAACAGCCGTGGTCGGACGATGCATTCGTGCGTCGGACGCTGGCACGAGGCGATCTGGCGGAGCCGGGCAGCGGCTTCCGCTACTCGAACCTGGGGTACATGTGGCTAAGGCATGTGCTGGAGCGCGTGACCGGTAGCTCGTTCGCTGAGGCATTGGCCGCCGAGGTCTTCGAGCCGCTCGGCCTGCAAGAGACGTCGGTCGCCGAGTCGCTAGCGGATATGGCGGCGCTCAGTCCTGGGTACAGCACCTTGATTGGGGACGATGACACGCCGATCGACGTGAGGCCGCGCTACCATCCTGGCTGGGTAGCTCACGGGCTGGTCAGCTCAACCGCCCACGAGGTAGCGGCAGCGCTCGATGGCCTGTTTGCTGGACGGCTGCTCGCGCCGGAGAGCCTGGTTGCGATGCTGGCCGGCAGAGCCGTTAGCGAGACGCACCCGCTGTTCGCCGAGCCGGCCTACGGGCTGGGCCTGATGATGGATATCGGCTCAGCCGCGCCGATCGCCGGACATACTGGCGGTGGCCCCGGCTATTCCATTGGTGCGTACGGCCGACTGAGCAAACGTGGACGACTGACCGCCGTCGCACTGGTCAACCGCGACATCGGCATGCCCGGGATGCACATCGCCACGGCGCTTCTGCAGATGGCCGCTCAGTTGCCCGACTGATGGCAGAGCTTGACCATCGTGATGGTTTCATGGAGCTGCTGGGCCAATCAGGGCCGCGTCGAAGAAACGGATCACGCGCGCTTCGTACTCGGCCGGGTGGGTCGCAAAGCCCTGAGTGTGGCCGGCGTCGGCGATGGGCCAGATCTCCTTTGGTTCGCCTGCTGCGTCGAAGTAGTGTGGACTGAGCTGTGCTTCGGCGGCCTGATTGCTCGTTGTGGAGTAGATGATCAGGAGCGGGCGTGGCGCGATGCGCGGCATTAGCTGATCGAGCGGCGGCAGTTTGGCCGATGTGTGGCAGGTCGGCGTCCCAGGGTGTCTTCCCGGTCTGCAGGCCAGTCATGCTGCCTCTGCCTCTCGAGTGATGTCCGGGCCTCGCTGTTGCGTGCTGTGGCTCCGGGCAGGTCCGACGAGGGAGACAATTCGCGTGATGCCGGTGGCCAGCCAGAGCCCGCCAACGAGCAGCAGGACGATGACGAGATCGGGCGTCGCGCCGAAATTTCCACGCCAGCTGATGCCGGTTAGCGTCGGGTAGCCGAGCAGGATCAGGCCGCCCAGTCCGATCTCCCAGGCGAGAGGCACGGTCTGGCGCACCAGTGCCCAGCCTTCGCGGAGGGAATGTGGCCGGCGTGGCGATATCGACGACCGCCGCAGGAGGCGGGCGAGCGCCAGGGCCTGGGCTGCAATGATTGCCAGGACGATAAGGTCGAAGACGGTGTAGAAGCGCGAGAGGCTCGTGCCGGTCGGCGGTTCGTTGCCGCTCAGGATCTGGGTCACGCCGATCGGGATGCGACTGAACACCTGATTGGCTCCGGCGAGCGGCATCTGGTTGCCGGCGTTGATCAGGACAACGACGGCCTGCTGCGTCTCCGGCAAGAGCACCATCCAGGCGTTGAACGTCGGCAACTCACCCAGGTGCCACAACGCCGGGCTAACGCCGAATGGTCCGTTGAACCAGCCCATGCCGTAGCGCGCGCTGAATCCGGTGCCGAGCAGCGTGCGATCGAACTGGTTGGTCGCTGGCTCGAGTAGCGTCGCGATGCCGCCCGGCGACAGGATTTGACGGCCCTGATAGGAACCATCGTTGAGATACATCGACAGGTAGTGGGCCATGTCGTCAGCCGAAGCGACGAGGAAGCCGGTCGGCGCCTGGGCCGGCAGATTCGGCGAGTCTGCCTTGACTGGCAGGCCGAACCAGAACTGATGGAGGTCCGCCATGCCGTGCCGACGCCCCTCCTCGTGTGAGGCGTAGCTGTCGTTCATGTCGAGCGGCGCAAAGATGTGCTGGCGGACGTAGTCGCCATACTGCTGGCCGCTGACGGTCTCGACGATCAGGCCGAGCGTGACGTAGTTGGCGTTGGAGTACTCGAAGGACACGCCGACCGGCCGGTTCAGCCTGGCATCGTGCAGATTTCGGACGTACTGCTCGATCGTGTCGTCGTTCTCTTCGAGCAGTGGCCGAATGCCGGTCGCGCGCGACAGACCGCTCGTCTGGTTCAGCAGATGACGGACGGTGATCTGCGCCGCCGCGCCGGTGTCGGCTACCTCGAACCACGGCACGTAGCGCTGGACTGGCTCATCGAGAGCGAGCTTGCCGTCCTCGACGAGCTGCATGATCGCCAACGCAGTGAACGACTTGGTCAGCGAGCCGATGGCGAATGGAGTCTGTGAGGTGATCGGTGTCGAGCCGGATTCACCGAATCCGCGGCTGTGAACGATTTGGTCGCCGTCGACGATGGCGAGCGCAACGCCCGGAATCCGCGAGCCGTCCATCTGGTCGGTGACGTACTGGTCGATGCGGTCGAACCTGGTCGCGTCTGCCTCTCCGGCGGCAGTCGAGGTAAGGAAGCCATTGACAGCGATAAGAACGATCAGCGCAAGCACCAGCGCACTGCGGATGAAGATGCCAGTCATGTTTCCTCCTGTCGTGTGGTAGTCGTCCTGGCGGGACAGCCCCGGTTGAGGCAGATTGCCGGTGGTGTTGATGGTTGGGTCGCTCCTCCTGTGCTACTCGTAGTGCAATGCGTGCGCGATCGGGACGCCAGCGGCACGGCGCGCGGGGATATAGGCCATGAGCAGGGAGGCGACGAGCGAGATAACGATGAACAACGCCATCTCCAGCCACGGCACGATGAATCCGCTTCCGCCCCCGCCAATGAAGTAATCGCTGGTGATCAGATTCCAGGCGAGCAGAACGCCCAGAATGGTGCCGGACAGGACGCCGAGCAGGGTGATCATTGTCGATTCGATCAGGAAGCTGGCGGCGACCATCGAGCGCGTGTAGCCGATCGCGCGCAACATGCCGATCTGCTGGCGACGCTCGACCACCGAGCGGAAGGCGATGACGCCGAGCGCCGCGATGCCGACAATCAGGCCGAGGGCCATGAAGCCTTCGAACAATCGCATCATGTTGCGCTGCGCGGCCATCGTCTCGTCGACGATCGTACGGATCGAGTCTGCTTGGACGCCGTAGTTGATCAGCGCCGATTCGACCGTCCGGGCCGCGTCGTCGGGGTTCACCCCCGGAGCCAGCCGCAGGTAGTAGTTGACGGCGTCCGGCATGCCCCAGACGTCCGCGACGGTCTGTTCCTGGAGGAACATGCCCCACATGGTGAATGCGCGCGAGTCAATGATGCCGATGACTGTGACGGTCTGCGTCCGGCCCGTCGCCGGGTCGCTGATGGTGACCTGCTGCGGCTGCATCGTTTTGGCGTTGGCCGTAACGCCATCAATCGTAAATTCGCTGCTGTCGGGGTCAAATCCCATGGACGGCAACGCCATGCTGTCGATGACGGCCAGCAGCGGATCGGCTGCTAGCGCGTCCCAGACGGCCCGGTCGGAGTCGTAGCCGACGGCGCGGGTCTGGAGCGGGATGTCGCTCTCGCTGATGAACGAGGTATCGACGCCATTGACGCCGTAGATCTTCCACTGCTCTGCGTCAGCCATACGCATCTGGACGCGGGACGGGTTGATCCAGTCGGTTCGGGCGCTGGCGTCGAGCAGGGTGGGGTCTGCGCCGTTCTCGCTCAGTGTCAGCTCGAAGTCGCTGATCGGGTTTGTCGTCGCCTGGGTGGTGCGGATGTCCCAGCCGCCGCCGGCGTGCTCTCCGGAGAGGATGCCGACGATGTTGGCGGTGATCGCCGCCATCATGACCAGCGAGAAGACGACGAGGCTGAACATGGCGATCGTCATGCCAGTGCGCATGCGGTTGGCGAGTGGGTAGGCGATGGCGGTCTTCAGGGCTGGCAGCCAGCGGCTGAAGCCCTTGCCGAGCAGGCCGACCGCGTCGGTGATCGCCTCGGCGTTCCAAATGATGATCATCGTGCCGGCCGCGACCAGCATGATGCCAGAGATGAAGAACATCTCTATGCCGCCGCTTGTTTCGGGGAAGATCGAATCGGTGAGCGAGTCGGGAACCAGCCAGAGGATGAGAACGATCAGGGCGGCGATGCTGTAGACCGGCCGGGCTGGGACACCGAAGGAGCGCAGGATGGCGGCCAGGCCTAGCGGCACGAGCGACATACCGGTGAAGAAGAGGAAGGCGTTGCCGCCTGACCCACCGCCGAAGGTCATCAGCGCACCAACGAGCATACCGATGAAGCCGAAGGCGAGCCAGCGGCGGCTCTCACGTATTGCCCGCGGTTCGTTGAGGTCGCGAATCGCCTGGACAATGCTCAGTCGGCTGACGCGCCACGAGGAGACGAGAATCGTGACGAAGGTGACGACGATGCCGAGCGTGTAGGCGATGACGAGGCTACGCCAGCTGGCCGACGGGGTGATGTCGAACGCATCGCCGATGAAGCTCGACAGCATGCCGGCCATCACGAAGGCGACGCCGACGCCGAGCGCCGCGCCGACAAGAGCCGAGACGAGGTCGTAGGCCATGCCCTCGGCGACGAACATTTGCGAGAGTTGTCGGCGCTTCAGGCCGATGGCGCGGGCCATGCCCATCTCCGGCTTGCGCTCGGCAGCGAGCATCGTAAAGATCAGGAAGATCAGCAGAATGCCGACAGCAATTGAGAACATGCCGAAGATCAGGAACATGCTGACAAACATCGAGCCGTTGGCTTCGGCGGTGTCGAGCCCGTTCTGTTTCAGCGGCACTGCTCGATAGGGCGTGTCGTGCAGTGCGGCGTCGATGTCAGACGTTACCTGCTCAGAGAGCCTGACGCTGTCCTCGACTCCGCCAGTATTCGAAATGGCGATTGTGCTCAGGCTGAACGGCGCTTCGGTCAGGGTCTGCGTGCGCAGCAGCGGCATCGCGAAGCCGCCGGAAGCGCCGAAGCCGAGCATGCCGGTCAGCGGCGAATCCTCGTCGATCGCCTCGACGGTCAGCAGATGGGCAATGTTGTTGATGTAGACGACGAGCTGATCCCCGACTCCTGCGTCCAGCTTGTCGGCCGGTGTCTGGCCCAGCACGATACCGGTGCCGGGGAGGCGCGCCAGATCGACCGGCTCGCCGGCCTGGTTCCGCAGCCCGCCGAACGCATCAGCCGCCGCAGGATCGAGTCCGGTCATGATCAGTGACGGCTCGCTCAACCGGGTACGGAGGTTCATGACTGGCACCGAGTTGAGCGTCAACGGCATGATGCCGTCAACGTTGGGGTTGTTATTCAGCGCCGTGGCCAGGTCAGTTGCGATGTGTTCGGGGATCCTCGCGCCGAGCTGCGGCTGGCTCGGCAGCTCCGGGCCGGCTGCGACGACGATAACCTCGTCGACCGGGCCCAGCAGGTCGTAGACCTCGGAGCGGATGCTATGGTCGAGCGTATCGCCGGTCGTGAAGGCGGCCGAAATGATCAGGGTGCTGAGCATCAGGCCGATGACGATCAGGATCGTCTGGGCAGGGCGCCGCGGGATGTTGCGGACGCCAAGCTTGAACACAACCCGGTGCCGCAGCCAGACCCAGCCGGTGATGGCGAGGCACAGCGCGAACAACACGAGCAGATAGGCCATGAGTGTCGTGGTTGAAACACCGAAGATCGCGTTCACCTTGCGCCGCCGTCCAGGTTGCCCCCAATCAGCTCCGGTTCGGCCACGCGATACTCGACGAGCTGCCCGTCGATCGGGCAGGTCGCGCCGTCGCTGATGATCGCGCCGTCATGCATGCGGATGATGCGGTCGCAGGCCGCCCCGATATCCGGGTCGTGGGTGACCAGGACGAAGGTCTGGCCGTTGCGCAGGTTCAGCTCACGCATCAGAGCGATGATCTCGTACGCGTTCTGGCTATCGAGGTCGCCGGTCGGCTCGTCACCCCAGACGATGGCCGGCTCGTTGACCAGCGCCCGGGCGATCGTTACCCGCTGGCGCTGCCCGCCGGATAGTTCGGCCGGCCGGTGGTCAGCCCACTCGGTCAACCCGACTTGTCCGAGAGCGGTGGTGGCCCGCTCGCGGGCCTCCTTCGGCTTGGTACCGGAGACGAGCAGCGGCAGCTCGACGTTCTCGACTGCCGAGAGCACCGGTAGCAGGTTGTAGAACTGAAAGATGAAGCCCATCTCGCGAGCGCGGAAGTCCGTCCGCGCGTCGTCGGACAGGCTCGCCAGGTCCTGACCACCGATGAGGATCTCGCCCTCGTCGATCGTGTCGAGCCCGGAGAGACAGTTGAGCAGCGTCGTCTTGCCGCAGCCGGATGGTCCCATGATGGCGACCATCTCGCCGCGATTAATTGTCAGATCCACGCCGCGCAGTGCCGGGACGCTCACTTTGCCGGTGTAGTAGGTCTTGAGCACATTGCGGGCAGCAATGATTGGCAGATCGATGCCAGACGGGGTCGACTGGCCGTCTTCAGTGTCGTGCCGGCGTCGTCCAAGCATGGTGGGTCTGTTCCTTCCCCGGCGGCAGAAGGATCAGGGACCCAATGACCCCACGGCTCGGTACGTCACCTGACCAGGCCGCCGTCTGTCGCCCTCACCGTAGAACCGGCGGCGTGCAAATGGTGTGAACACGGACGGGGGCTCTGTTACAGCGACATGACAGATTCGCTGCGAGCGCGGGACGCGCAGGCAAGCGAACGGGTATTCCGATTCCCAATTCCCCACGGGGAATCGGGAATTGGACTGTCAACTAGTCAGCAGTCGCCTGACAGCGATGCCGAGGCGGCGGACGCCTTCGGCGATGGTCTCGGCGTCCGGGCTGGGGTACGAGAGGCGCAGGCCGCGATGGGGAGCCGGGTCGGGGTAGAAGCACGAGCCTGGCAGGTAGCCGACACCCTCATCAACCGCCAGCGGCAGCAGGTCATCCGAGTTGTAGCCCTCCGGCAACGTCACCCACAGGAAGAAGCCGCCTTGCGGGTGCGTCCAGGTGACGCCCTCTGGCATCTCGCGCTCCAGCGCTGCCAGCAGCGCATCGCGGCGCTCGCGGTAGAACTCGCGGGCATCGGCCATGTGATGGTCGAGCCAGCCGCCTTCGATCGTGCGGGTGACGGCGCGCTGGACGAAGCGATCGGACATCATGTCTGCCGCCTCTTTGGACCACTCGGCCAGCTGGCGGATCTGCTCCGGTGCGATCATCCAGCCCATCCGCAGGGCAGGGGCGAGCGTCTTCGAGAATGTGCCGAGGTAGATGACATCCTCGTCCAGCGCCCGCAGCGGCGGAACCTGGTCCGGCGTGAAGTAGATGTCGCCGTAGGGATCGTCCTCGACGACCGCGACGTTCGCAGCCCGCGTCATCGCGAGGATCTGGCGGCGGCGCTCGTCGGGGATCGTCGTGCCGGTCGGGTTCTGGAACGTCGGGATGGTGTAGAGCATCTTCGGGCGCGGCTCCTGTTGGAGCAGCGGCTCAAGCTCCTCCGGAATCAGGCCGTGCTCGTCGGCGGGCGCGATGCGGTAGCAAATCCCGAATGCATCGAACGCCTGCATCGCGCCGAAATAGCTCGGCCCCTCGATGACGACAACATCGCCGGGATCGAGCAGCGCGCGTCCGATGAGGTCCAGTCCCTGCTGCGAGCCATTGGTGATGAGGATGTGGCTGGCGTCGGTCGTGACGCCGCGCCGCATCATGCGGGTGGCGATCTCTTCGCGGAGCGGCAGGTGGCCCTCGGTCTCGCCATAGGAAAGGGTTTCACCGGGATCCTCCCAGGCATCAGCGTGAGCCTGGCGCAGGCGGGTGACCGGTATCTGCTCCAGCGCGGGCGCACCATTGGAGAGGTAGATCAGACCCTCGGCAGCCCACATACGCTCGATGCCCGGAGGGCTCGCCTTCAGCCAGCCGTGAATGTCTGGCGCCCTCTTCGCGACGATCCGATCCCAGTTCATCTACCCCCCACCTCAATGCCGTCGTCCACCAGCTCAATCTCAAGCCGCTTGTTGATGCGCCCCTTCGACCGCGTCCCAATAACGCGGATGCCGCCGACCTCCTGCGTGTTGCGGACATGCGTGCCGCCGTCCGCCTGCAGATCAAGTCCTTCGATCTCGACGATGCGGACCTCGGTGATCGATTCGGGGAGCAGGTTGATCTTGGTCCGGATCAGGTCGGGGATCTGGAAGGCCTCCTCCCGCGGGAGTGATCGCCAGCTGACGGCGCGGTTGTCGCGGATTACCTGGTTGGCGGTTTTCTCGATGTGTGCCACGCGCTCAGCCGACAGATCTTCCAGCTCGAAGTCCATCCGCGCCTTGTCGGTGGCCATGTTGCCGCCGGTGACGAGTGCGCCGAACTCGCGGAAGACGACGCCGCAGAGCACGTGCAGCGCCGTGTGTGTGCGCATCAGCCGGTAGCGGCGCTCCCAGTCGATGACGCCGTGTACCTCGGTGCCGACTGCCGGAGGGTCGCTGCCCTCTTCCAGCGCATGCACGACATCGCTGCCGCGCTTGCTGACCTTGATGACGTCCCAGACGCGGCCACCGCTCATCAGCGTGCCGGTGTCGTGTGGCTGGCCGCCGCCGGTAGGGTAGAACGCGGTCTGGTCAAGCATGACGCCGTCTGCGTCGACGGCGGTGACCGTCGCGGAGAACTCGCGCTGGTAAGAGTCAGCAAGGTGGAGCAGCGTCGTCATGTGGGCATTCCAGTTCCGGCAGGCACGTATTGCACGACATGCGTCGACCGCCCGAGGGGCGGCCGACGCTGCTGATTATCGGGATGGCGAGACAAACCTGTCAAGCGAGATGCACGCCGCACCACTCCAGGATCGTCGCACCGATGACCTTGGCGGTCGGAACGAGCGTATCGAGATCGAGCCACTCGTCGGCAGCATGCGCGCCGAAGCCGCCCGGCCCGTAGCAGAAGACCGGGATGTCGGCGTAGATATTGAAGTTGCGCATGTCGGTCGTGCCGGCCAGCGAGCGCGGCGCGAGCTGCTCGCCGCGAATCGCCAGGTGGTGGCGCGCCAGCGTCTCCAGAATCGGCTCGGTCGGTTCGATCATCGAGCCCGGACTCTGGAAGCCGTACCACTCGACTGTCGGTGGGTGCTGGCTGAGCCATTCGTCGCGCTCGACGGCATGGTCGATGGCTGCGTGGACGCGAGCCCGAGTCTGCTCGACGGTCACGCCCGGGTACATCGACAGGCGGCACTCGATCGTGCACTCGCCGGCCACGCTCGATGGCCAGTCGCCGCCGCGAATGACGCCGATGTTGAGGTTGATCGGGTGATGGACATGCTCGTAGGCCGGATGGCTCTCGGTGTTCAGCTCGGCATCAAGCGCGCGAAGCTGCTCAATGATCGGGAGCATGCGATAGATCGCGTTGACGCCCGACCAGGCGACGGCTGCGTGCGCCATCGCGCCCAGTACGGTGACGCGGAACCAGGTGACGCCGACGTGGGCTGCGATGTATTCACCGTCGGTCGGCTCAGCGATGATGGCCGCGTCGGCGCGGTAGCGCGTGGAATCTGCACCGTCGCGGAAGCGTCCGGCCAGCGCGCCGTTGCCGGTGCACTCTTCCTCAATGACGCTCTCGACGATCAGATCGCCGTCGAGCTGGATGCCGAGGTCGCGGATGACGCGCGCGATGAAGAAGTTCAGCGCCGTGCCGCACTTCATGTCGTACGCGCCGCGCCCGTACATCCGACGGCCTTCGATCTCCGCCGCCCACGGGTCGCGTGTCCAGTTCACATTCGGCTCTGAGCTGACGACATCGATATGTCCATTGAGAATCAGGGATTTGCCACCGCCCGCACCGGGGTAGGTTGCGGTGACGTTCGGGCGCTCGGCGAACGGTACGCCGCTGTTGCCGGCACCCGGGAGATCGAGGACCGAGTCGTCGAGTTCCCAGACGTCCGGCTCAACGCCACCCTCGCGGACATAGCGCGCGACGATGTCCTGCGCTTCGCGCTCGTTGCCGAGCGTCGATTTCGCCCGGACAAGGTTCTGGATCAGCTCGATCAGCTCCCCTTCGCGCTTCTCAAGCTCGGCGAAGAGGCGCTCCTGTGCCTGCTGCCTGTCGCTCATCACTTCCTCCATTTCCCACCATTGGCCTGTGGAGAGGATACCCTCTGCGCTTGCCTCGGTGGCACGAAGGGGGTATCGTCAGCCGCGGTCCGCCTGCCGGACAGATGCCGAAAAGCCGCACAACAGACGATGGACGAGGCAGCTATGGAATTTGCAGATGTCGTCCGAAAGCGACGGATGGTCCGCCACTTCAAGCCCGATCCGATCGCCCCCGAAGTCATCGATTCGCTGATGACGCTGGCGCAGCGCGCGCCGAGCGCCGGTTTCACGCAGGGACAATCGTTCATCATCGTGACCGACCCGGAGATGCGCAAGGCTGTTGCCCGCTGCTGCGGGGAGGACGAGCACTACGAAACCGCCTTCGGGCATCCGTGGATTTCCGAAGCGCCGGTGCAGGCGATCCCGTGCGTCAGCGAGGCCGCTTATCATCGTCGCTATCAGGAATCGGACAAGATTCAGGATGACGGCAGCGAGATCGAGTGGCCGGTGCCGTTCTGGTTCATCGACATCGGCTGCTCGGTACAGACGCTGCTGCTGGCGGTCGTCGATGTCGGGCTCGCGGCGGGCTACGCGGGCATCCCGGACACGCCCGGGTTGAAGGCGCTGCTCGGCATCCCCGACGAGGTGACGCCGGTCGGTGTGATCCCGATTGGCTACCCAGACACAGACACTCCGTCGCCATCGCTGAAGCGCGGCCGGCGGTCGCTAGACGATTTCGCGCACCGCGAACGCTGGTAGGCGCTCAGCGCGGCAGGGAGAGAGCCACGATGATCGAAGAAGATTGGCTGCCGAAACCGGCCAGCCCGGAGTCGAGCGGGATCGAATTGCGCGTCGCGCCGATCATCCCGATGCCGTCGGACATGGGCGGCAGCGGCGAGGTGCTGCTGCTGGCCGCATTCGGCAGCGCGACGTTGCCGAACGGCGAGGTGCGCAAGGGCGAGAGCCTGCAGCAGGCGGCGCGCCGGATCGCGCTGACTGCCGTTGGTGCGGTCGTCCAGCCGGAGCGGATCGTTTACCTTGTTGAGCAGGCCGGTCGGCAGCTCACGGTCTGCGTCCTCTGTGCGCTGGTTGACGCCGACGATGTCGAGAGCAAGACCGGTGCGCGCTTTGTGCGGGTCAGCGCCGACACCGAGCTTGAACCGGCTGCCCTGCGGGAGCTGCTGATTGAGGACGGTCTCGGCGGCTTCGTGCGCTCGTGCGCCTGGGTGATCTCGTCGTTTGATGACAGCGGCCGCCCCGCTGCAGATGTCCGCTGGTGATGCTGTTGGCACGTTGCCAACAAGCCCGCGCCCAGGTCCGAAAGGAAACCGACTGATGGTTGCCCAACGTCGTCGTTTCATCGCGTTCATCGCCGGTCTGATCCTCATGCTGCTGCTGGCCGGTTGCTCGATCGGCGGTAGCGACGCCACGCCGACGGCGACGACTGCGCCAACGGAACCGACAGCGACATCCACCACTGAAGCCAGCGCCTCGCCGACCGCGACGGAGGCCTCGGCTGCCACGCCGACGACCGCCGCCTCGCCGACCGCCGCAGCGTCACCGACGAGCAGCGCCTCGCCGACCGCGACCATCGCCGCTTCGCCAACCGCGACAGCCGTGCCGGAGTCGCCGATTGGCGAGATGGCCCCGCTCGATTCCAACCAGGTGCCGAACTTCACCCTGGCGATCAAGATCCAGGCGACCGGCATTGGCGGACCGGGCGACGCGACGATCGACTACCAGATCGAACAGTCGGCAACCGACCGATTCCACCTGAAGGCCAACAACAGCGGCACCGAGCTGGAGCTGTGGAAGATCGGCGACGATGCCTTTATCGCCCAGGCCGGTGGCGATCCGGCGCGACAGCCGGAGGGCACCGACACGACGCTTTTCTCGCCGGCAACGTTCCTGCAGATCGTCCCGACTATCCCGGCTGAGACGAACGCGCAGGATCTCGGCACCGAGACGATCGATGGTCGGACCGCCCAGCATCGCCGCGTCGCTGCCGAGACGTACCTGCAGCAGGCGTCCTTCCTCGGCGGCACAGCCGTCACCAACCCGGACGGCGTGCTGGATGTCTGGATCGATTCCGAGCTGCAGACGCCGCTGCAGATGCAGGGCGATCTCACCTGGACGAACGCCGACGGCAGTGACGGCAAGTTCGCCATTGACTACCAACTCACCCAGATCGGCTCGACGCCGGAGGTGCAGGCACCGGCGGTACCGTAGGCGCGGAGGATCTGCTCGAAGGGTGCATGTAATACGCCTGTCCAGCCCCCGGCCCTGTCGGCCCGTGCCGGTCGCGCGGGTCGGGGGCCAGACGGGCGTATGCAATACGCCCCTACATGGTTGGTAAGGGGAGTAGCGAAATCCTGTTCACAGACCGTAGTGCGCGTCGATCTCACGTTGCCAGGTATTGATCTGTCCGGATTCGACATCGGCGACGGACACGGAAGCACCTGCAACGGATGATTCGCTGATGGCGAAGGCTGTGGCCAGATCGCGCAAGCCTTCTGTGCCGCTCGTTTCTGGCTGGGTGCCGGTGCGGATGGACTGCAGCCAGTCGAGGTAGGCGAGGCCGAACGGATCGGTGACGCCGTGGGGAGCGGCAGATTCGCGTTCTGCGGGGGTTGCCTGCTGCTCGAACAGGTCGGCGATATCGACGCGCGTGCCGTCGTCGCGGATGATCGTCGTGCCGTGGATGCAGCCGCGTGCGCCGTAGATTGCCATGCCGCCCGGCAGCCCGATCGGCGCGCCGTGCCCCGCCCAGGTGAACGAGAGCGTGCCGGCCGCGCCGGACTCCATCTCGACCAACGCGAAGAACGCGTCGTCGACATCGGCGCTCGTTGAGGCTGCCACGCTTGGTGGCGCGGCGGGGCGGCGGACGCGCTCCGGCTCGAACGTACGGGTGATGGCTGAGACGCGGGCGACGTCTCCGGCCAGGTAGCGCAGGCGGTGCGCGATGTGGACGCCGATGTCCAGCGCCGGTCCCGC
Source organism: Thermomicrobiales bacterium (assembly GCA_023954495.1). Classification (NCBI taxonomy): domain Bacteria; kingdom Pseudomonadati; phylum Thermomicrobiota; class Thermomicrobia; order Thermomicrobiales; species Thermomicrobiales bacterium. The sequence goes on from JAMLIA010000017.1 coordinate 36,077, forward strand.
ACCGGCCTCGACCTTGTGGTGCCGCCAGGGCGTGTCGGCGACGATGATGTCCGGCGACCACTCCTCGGTGCCGATCGACACGGATGCGACCATCTGCACCTCGCCGATCTCGCCGCGCTCGATCGCCCAGCGCGTCTGCCGCAGCGCCGGTGCGTAGCGCACCATCTCCATCACGCCGAGTGTCAGTCCGGCGCTGTCGGCTGCCTCGACCATCGCCCGACCGGCGCGGATCGAGACGGCCAGCGGCTTCTCGACCATGACATGCCGCCCGGCAGCGAGGCATTGCAGACCGATCGAATGATGCAGCGACAGAGACGCCGTGATCGTGACGGCATCGACAGTGCCAGACGCCAGCATCGCAGCGACATCGGGGTAGACCGCAGCATCGACATCGTCCTGAAAGTCGCTGACGTAGCGGTGCGGCGCAGCCAGCGAATCGCTGGGGTTCAGCGAGACCGGTGGACGCGGTGCTGGTCCTTCGCCACGCTTGCGGAAGCGGTGCGCGTCGTCGGGGTTGCGCGCAACGAGCGCAGTCACCCGAAAGTCGTCAACACCCGCCTCGCGGAGCGCGTGCAGCCCGCGCAGATGCGCCGGCAGGATACGCCCACAACCGATCACGCCGATCCGAATCGGGTCCGCCATATGCACAGGTCCTTCGCTGACGCTCGTTGTTCGATGCCGCCATCGTACGCGACGAGCCGCCGGCGGTCATCCCCTGCCCGCGTTGCTGCCGGTTGCAGCCACGCACCACTGCATCGCCGCCGTGTCAGCCGGTACGTAGCCGATCGTGCGGAAGCGGTGGTCGCGGGTGAGCGGTTCGGAGACGAGCCGGAACGTCAGCATGCCGGCCTGCGGCACCCGCAGGCGGATCGGGACGAGTGCGCGCTGCGAGATCGCAGCTAGCGGCTGCTGCATTGCCATGTCCCAATAGTGGCGAAAGAGGGGCAGCGGCTGGAGCTCGGCGAGGATGTCGCCCTGCCACGGCTCAGCGCCGTATTGCCGCATCTCGTAGCGCAGCGTCTGGATCATGGCCGGGAAGAAACGCTCCGGGTCGGCGACGCGATCCGGCAGTGTCGAGGCTGGATCGAACCAGGCAGCCGGCAGCGAGCAACCGGCCAGGCCGCCGAGCGTCGGGTCCTCGGCAACGATGCCAAACATGCGCGGGACGAGCCTATTCCAGCTCATCAGGCGATGCAGGCAGTCGAGCAGATAGGCGGGGAATGGCGTCGCCTGCAGGTCCGGCTCGATCTCGGCTCGCGCCCAGTCGCGCTCGGCGTCAGTTGGCGGTAGCGTCGGCAGGGCGTAGCCGTATTGCGCGAGGACGAGACGGCGCTCACTGTGGCGCGCATCGAGCGCTGTGAGGATGCGCTCGACCGTCTCGCGCGTCGGCTGCGCGACCTTGCCGGCCTCGACGCGCTGGAGATAGCCGGTGCCTAGCCCGGCCTCAGCCTCGACCCACAGCTGGGTTCGCTGCGCGGCCTGACGCAGCGCGCGGATCAGCTCCCCACCGGTGTGGGTGCCCGTCCAGCCTGCATCGAGCGTGGCGTCTGCGTCTGCGGTTGGCTGTTGCGCGCTCAGGTTCTTCGGCATGACCCAGTACCAGTTCCGTCGAATTCGACTCCGATGACGATGACCGCGCGGCGGTCGCTCCCTAGCATGGTGCGCAGGTGACCGCATTGCGTCAAGAACCGAACAGGAGCCTGGGCAGATGGATATTGCATCCACTGGCGATCTGCGAGTCGCCGACGAACAGTCCGACCGGCGACTGCTGCGCGATGGGTTTGTCGCGATGGTCCCGCTCTGGTCCGGGGCGATACCGACTGGCATCGCGTTCGCCGTGGCCGCGCACAATGCCGGGCTGTCGTTCGTCGAGATTCAGGCGATGAGCCTGACGATCTTCTCGGCCGGAGCGCAGCTGGCTGCGCTGGCCGTCGCTGCCGATTCGCCGTCGCTCGGGGCGTACGCACTGGTCGTCGCCGCGATCAATATCCATCTGGTGCTGCTCGGCGTGGTGGCCGGGCGATCGAATCGCCTGTCGCACTGGCGCAAAGTACTGGTTGCGTTCTCCCTGACCGATAGCTCGTTCGCCATTGCAGCGCGCGGCGGCGTGATCCGTTGGCAGGTGTTGCTGGGGGCCGGGTTGAGCATGTACGTCGGCTGGAACGTCGGCACGCTCGCAGGTTCGCTTGCCGGTAGTGTCGTGTCGGATCTGCCATCAGCGCGGATCGCGCTCGTCGCCCCGTTGACATTCCTGGCCGTGCTGGCTCCGATCATCCGCACGTCGCCAGCGCTGGTGACGTTGCTGGCCGCCGGGGCGACGATGCTGCTGCTCAGCGGCGTCGTGCCTGTCGGCGTCGCCCTGCTGGCCGCGGCGGTGGCGGGCAGCGCAGCAGGCAGTTGGTGGGACAGCCGCCTCAACCGATGCGCGAGGCTTCAATGACGGCGACTGCGATCGTCGTCATGGCTGTGGCGCTCTTCGCCGTGCGCCTGAGCGGTTTCGTGCTCTCCGGAGTCGGGCTGCCGCCAACGGTCGAGCGCGGCTTGCGCTTCACGCCAATCGCCGTGCTCGCGGCAGTGACGGTCGCGCTCATCGGCGGGACCGGCCGGCCGGACGCCATCGGGTTCGTCGCCCTCGCGTCCGGTGCCGCCGCTGCCTGGCTGACCCGCAAGGTCTGGGTGTGCCTCGCAGTTGGGTTGCTGGTTGCGGTCGTGGGGAGCGCGGTGGTGTGAGTGGATCGAATGCGCGTACGCGAGAAAAATCTGCCCCGGCGTTGGACTGGGTCGAACGGGTGGAAGATCGCTCGGTTGCGATTTCAATAGTCGACCGCAATGTTTCTATCAGGCAAGCCGCCCGGAAAAGCCGACTGCGCAGCGTACCTGAGTGCTGACGCAGCCGACACACCACCAATCACTCTCGATGCAGTGGCAGTGAGACCGTCGTTCCCCGGTGGTCGGCGACGAGGCCGGCTTCGAGGATCTCCTGGGTGTCGCGGCCGACGGTTGCGCTGACGAGGCCGTCGATGGGTTTGCCGTCGTCCAGGCGGGCGAGCAGGTAGCCCATCGCGGTGTCTTCGCCGGTCGGGAGGGGCGGGACGATGATGGGTTCGCCTTCGGGTGTGTCGGCTGCGTAGCGCAGCAGTCGCGGTGGCTCGGTGCTGGTGCGGGGCAGGACGACGAGGCTGGCCTGCGCGCCGGAGATGATCGGGCCAGGCTGCGGCACCGGGCCGGCTGCTGTCCAGGTCGCTTCGATCACTGCCAGCGCACGCGGGTAGCGCAGCGTCAGCACGGCGTTGTCGTCGACCTCGATGTCATCGGTGCGCAGGCGGCCGATCGTGGCCTGCACCCGCTCAGGCACGCCAAGGAGCCAGCGCGCCATCGATGTGCCGTAGCCGCTGTAGTCCATGTAGGCACCGGCACCGTTGCGCGCGGGATCGTAGAGCCACTCGGCGAAGTCGTCCGAGACGCCGAAGGCGCGCGGGCCGGCGTGGCCTCCGCGAAACGTGAAGCGCGTGATCTCGCCGATCGCTCCGGTGCGCGCCATCGTTAGCGCGGCGCGGATGGCGGGGTTCCAGGCGGTCGGCCAGTTGACCATGAGTGGGACGCTGGCGCGTTGGCAGGCGACGACCATGCGGTCGGCGTTGGCGAGGTTGTTGGCCATCGGCTTCTCGGCCATCACGGCAGCACCTGCGCCTGCGGCCAGTTCAACCAGATCGGCTGCGGCGGCGTTGTCTGTGAAGATGAGCGCGGCATCGGGATGCTCGCGCTCTAGCAGGGTCGACGCGTCCTCGTAGAGCCGGATCGCGCGATCGAGTGCGGCAGCTTGATCGCGGAGGTGGTTGCGCGGTTCGGCGACCGTCACCTCCACATCGTCTCGCTGGATCAGCTCAGTCAGGTGTGTCCAGACGTGGTCGTGCGTCAGACCGAGAATGGCGATGCGGCGTGGCACGGCTCGCTCCGTTTCGCGTCGCCCAGTCCTCAGTCACCGGAGCGCGCTTTGGCGCGAATGATCGACCCGACAACGAGGATGAGCACCACTGCGATGATTTGCCCGCCCATAATAACCCGATTGACGTCGATGGCCGGCTTATAGGTCGCCGTGCCGTCGCGGATTTCGAAGACGCCGATGGCCTGCGCGTTCATGCCGAACCCGCCCCCGCCGTCGTCGTTCTGGCCGGAGCCTGCTCCTGCGCCACCGGCCACACGGGCGACCGGCACGACTGTCAGGTCGCCATCGCGGATCGGCTCGCCGAAGACCCGCTGAACGGACATGGTGTCTCGCGCGCGGTCGAGGATCTCCTTGGCTTGCATGGCGCGGTCCTTTCTCTTCAGTCGCCGGGTCAGGTTGGTGGCGCCCCGGCCCGCAGCAGCTCCAGCAAGCTGGCCGCTGATTCGTCTGCCGTGACTGCCCGGACGACCACCTCGTCGAGGATCGGCTCGAATGCGGCGATCCCCGGCTGAAGTCCCGCAGCATCGGTGCCCTGAATGACGGCGTCGTGCGCAGTCTTGCCGACCGCCGCGAGTTGCGTGGCGTAGACGCCACCGGCGGCGAAGTGGCCGATCTCGGCGTTCACCGCCGCTTCCGCCTGCGGCATCAGGGCGCAACGGATGTAGCCGCTGGTAAATGGCTGCGGTCTCCCGGCGCGGTCCGCTGCGCCGCGGACCTGCTCGCGAGCGGCTGTCGCTGTCTCGGGAACGGGCCAGTTGAACAGCGCACCGTCGGCGATCTCGCCGGCCAGCGCGCGCATCTTCGGTCCGGTTGCGGCGATGATGATCGGCACGTCGATACGCGGTCGCAGCGCCTCGATCGTCTCGCGAATGGCGCGGAGTGGACGTTCTGCGCCACCGGTGCCGAGACCGATCGTGAGGCGATCGAGCGGTAGCGCGAGACGCTCTATCGCGCGCAGGATGTCATCAGCAGATCGTCGACTGACGCCGAGGACGCCGGTATAGAGCCGGAGCGTTGTCGTTGCGCCGGCAGCGGCCGCGAGCACGTCCAGTCCGTCTCCGCCGGGGATGTCGTTTGTCCAGAGCGACGAGTAGCCGCGCTGCTCCGCCTCGGCGGCGACCTGCGCGACGACATCGAGTGGCGTCGTGGAGATAATGCCGAATCCGCGACCCATTACTCCCCCCCTGCTGGTGGTGCGCAAGCGCGCAGCAACTCGAGAATGCTTTCGGCGCTGTCATCGGCGGTGATGGCGCGAACGACGACCTCGTCCAGCACAGCTTCGTGGGCCGCGATGCCGGCCTGCAGGACATCGGCTCGGTCGCTGTTGACCGTTGTGCCGCGCGCATCAACGCCCATGCGCTGGAAGTGCGCGGCGTACTTCGGATAGCTGCCGTAGCGCCCGGACTCCTGCTCCAGCCGCGCCTCGGCCTGCGGCAGCAGCGCGCAGCGGACGAAGGCGATCAGGGCGGGACGCGGCTTGCCGTGCTCGGCGGCGGCGTCGGTCACCCAGGTTCCGGCGGTCTCGGCGAAGCTGGGCGTCAGCCAGTTGAACAGCACGCCCTCGGACGCCTCACCGGCAAGGGCGGACATCTTCGGTCCGAGCGCACCAACGATGATCGGAGCGGTGACCGACTGATGCAGCACCTCAACGCCGTTGCGCACCAGCGACAGTCCTTTGCGGTCGGCACCCGATCCGACACCGAGCCAGAGGCGGTCCTGCGGGAGGTTGAGCCGGGCGACATCCTCGGCGATGGATTCTGGCGAGCGGCGATCCAGCGCGACGACACCGACACCGAGCCGGATGTGCTCGGTCACCTCGGCGGCGGCAGCGAGGGCTGCCAACCCGTCTGCGCCGGGTGTGTCATTGACCCAGAATGATGTATATCCGTGAATCTCCGCCTCGCGGGCGACGATGCGTGTGACATCGTGCGCAACGGCGGCGGCGATTGCAAAGCCACGTCCCATGGTTGCCTCCCTGATCCGTCTTGATCGGTTGAGTGCGTGATTCCCCGACAGCCACATGGTATGACACTTGCGTCCACAACAAGCGATGACGACAACACATTCCGGGAGGGTAGGGGATGGCGCGCGGAAATGCTGAGCAGTCGGACGGCACGATTCCTGTAACCGTGCTGGCGAAGCGCACGCTTGATGAGTTCAAGAAAGATGATGTGCCGGAGATCGCTGCCGGCGTTGCCTATCACGCGATCTTTGCGATTCCGCCGCTGATCGCGCTGGTTCTTGCGCTCGCGGCATTGCTCAACCGTGTCGCCGACGTGCCAATTGCTGATCGTCTGGTCGACCTGATCAACGAGAATGCACCAGATCAGACACGCCAGCTGCTGCTGGATCTGGTCGATGGCGCACTGAACCAGGTGAGCGGTGGCGCGGCGCTGTTCGGCGTTCTGCTCACTGCTGGCATCGCGCTGTGGTCCGGCTCGAACGGCGTCTCAACGGTCATGAAGGCGTTCAACCGCGCGTATGACGTGATCGAGGACCGCAGCTTCATCAAGCTGAAGCTGACCGCCATCGGGCTGACGCTCGTCGTCGGCGTGCTGGTGATCCTCGCCTTCGCGATGCTGGTCTTCGGCAAGCCGATCGGGGACGCGGTTGCCGATCGGTTGGGCCTCGGGAGCGTGTTCGATTACTCCTGGTCAGTCGTCCAGATTGTCGCGCCGATCATCTTCATCATGTTGGTGCAGGCGCTCCTGTTCTACTTCGCGCCGAACGTGAAGCAGTCGTTTCGCTGGGTCTCACCGGGCGCGGTGTTCGCGACGGTGGCCTGGATCGCCCTGTTATTTGGCTTTCGCTACTACACGACGTTCGCCAATCCGGGCAGCGCCTACGGGACGGTCGGCAGCGTCGTCGTCCTGATGTTCTTCCTGTACGTCAGCTCGATCATCTTCATCACCGGCGCGGAGGTCAACGCAGTCGTCTCGCGGGCGAACGATCCGGAGACGGTGCGCGACCTGGCACACAACCTGCAGAAGATCGAGAACCCGCTCGACGAGCTGGCCGCGCGACAGGCCGCGCGCCAGATGGACGCGCGGAAGGGCACGCACATCGTCGAAGGCATGGCGCAGCCGATCCTCGTCGGCCCGCCGCCCGAGCCAGCACCGGCAGCGCCGAGCAAGCCGAGCAAGCCGGGCGCATTGACCCGCATCGTCACCGGCGTCTCGACGTTGGCCGCGAGCATGGTCATCGCGCGCATTATGAAAAAGCGGCAGAAGAAGTAGAGGAAGGCGCGGAGGTAGGCGGGGTGCGATAGGAAGATTTACCTCCGTACGAACAGGCCGGGTCCTGCCCTCGCCGTGAGGTGACCCTCCCGCGTCGAGTGACTGCGATACGCCCATTCCGACTGGCAGCCACGACGCCCGCTTGCCTATGTTGGATGGTCGTGCTGCTGGCCGGGTGTGCGCAACCATTCCGGATCGGAATCCCAATGCGTGTGGCGCGCGTTCGGCGCGCAATTGATCCGGGCGGGGGTGTCGCCTCACGGCGAGGACAGGCCTGGTCCTGTCCGTACGGAATGTTTGCGCGAATCTCCTTGTTCGACGTGCTGCGGCCTACCAGGTAGCGGCCTCGTCGCACGTGACGATGTGAGGGCGCGGGAGTTGTCATCGGCGGTGGTATCCTTCGCGATTGTGTCCCCTCGGGATACGACGCAAGGCTGGGTGCCGAGGCGTTGCCGGCGTCATGGCGCGGCGTCATGGCTTGAGGCGCATTGCCTTCGTAGCGGAGCAACACGATACGCATGCGCTCTTGGCGATTCTGGGTCGGAATTTTCGTTAGCCTGTTCTTCATCTACTTCGCGCTGCGCAATCAGGACTTCGGCCACATCTGGCAAGCCCTGCGCGAGGCCGATTACCGCTGGGTTGTGCCCTCATTTGTCCTCTATTTTCTCGGCGTCGCGGTGCGCTCGGTGCGCTGGCATTACCTGCTCCGATCTGTGCGCGATACCTCGCCGCGCCGCCTCTTTCCCATCGTCGTTATCGGCTATATGGCGAACAACATCTTGCCGTTCCGCGCCGGCGAAGTCGTGCGCTCGTATGCGCTCTCGGCGCGTTTCGGCATCCGCAAGTCGTCGTCGCTGGGTACCATCGCGATCGAGCGTATCTTCGATGGCTTCACGATGCTGCTGTTCATCGCCGTTGCCTCGCTCTCGATTGCCCTGACCGGCGATCTGCGGACGATCGCGCTGATCGCGCTGGTGCTGTTCCCGGTGCTGCTGATCGGTTTGACGGTAGTGGCTCGATCCGATTCCCTGCGTGAGTCGGTCGTTGGTCTCGGCATCCGGCTGCTGCCGGAGCGAATCGGCCTGCGTGCCGAGGCGCTGGTGCGCTCGTTCATTGATGGTCTGGGTATTCTGAACCGACGACAGGACCTCATCGGCGTCAGCCTGACGTCGATCCTGGCCTGGCTGTTGGAAGCCTCGATGTACCTGCTGATCGCGGAGGCGTTCAGCCTCGACCTGTCACCGGCCGCGATTTTGCTGGTGACGGCGGTCGCGAACCTGGCGACGCTGATCCCCAGCTCGCCGGGTTACGTCGGGCCGTTCGAAACGGGCGTGCTGCTGGTGCTGAATGGCGCGCTGGGCATCGCCCGACCGCTGGCGCTCTCCTACGCGATCGTCGTCCACGCGGTGCTCTATTTCCCGGTGACGCTGCTGGGGCTGATCTTCTGGTGGCGTGAGAGCTACTCGTGGCGCGAGGCGCGGGCGGCGGAAGAGGCGGTTGGCTAAGTGGATGCTGACATTCTCAAGGCGATCATCCTTGGGATCGTCCAGGGGTTGACCGAGTTCCTGCCGATCTCATCGTCGGCGCACCTCATTATCGTGCCCTGGTTGCTTGGCTGGGAGCCGTTCGGGCTGGCGTTCGATGTCGCCACCCACCTTGGCACGCTGATGGCCGTGCTCGTCTACTTCCGCGACGACCTGCTGGCGATGATTCGGGGCGTGCTGGCCGGCCTGCCTGACCTGCGGCGCGGTCGCTTGCCGGACGATCAGATGGGTCGGATCGGCCTGTTCATCGCGGTGGCGACGGTCCCTGCGGCGATCGCCGGGTTTCTGTTTGAGTCGACGATTGATGACTACTTCCACTCCGACCCGATCAGCGGGACGGCGATGGTCGTGCTGGCGTTGCTGCTGATGGGCATGGGTCTCCTGCTCGGAATCGCCGATCGCGTCGGGCGGCAGCGTGCTGGTCGCGGCCTGCAACAGGTGACGTTCCGGACTGCGCTGCTGGTCGGGTTCGCCCAGATGCTGGCGATCGTGCCGGGCGTCTCGCGATCCGGCAGCACAATCACGGCCGGTCTCTTCGCCGGGCTGGAGCGGGCGACGGCGGCGCGGTTCTCGTTCCTGCTCGGTGTGCCGATCATCCTCGGTGCCGGGCTGAAGGAGATGATCAGCCTGGCGGGAGATGGCATCCCGGCCGGCGAGCGCGGTGTGTTCATCGCCGGAGTATTGACGGCAGCCGTGGTGGGCTACTTCGCCATCGCGGTGCTGATCCGCTACCTGCAGCGCCATTCGACCGACATCTTCGTCATCTACCGCGTCGCCCTCGGCATCGGCCTGCTGCTGCTCGTGGCCGGCGGATTCCGCGCGTAGCTCTGCTCACCAAACGAGAAACGCCCCTGCTTTCCGAGCGGAAAGCAGGGGCGTCGTGTTGCGCGTGTCTCAGGAGATCTTGCCGTCGCGGGCGGCGGCGACTGTCGAGCGCAGGCGCAGCATGCCCTCGGTGATTGAGGCGCGGCTGGCGGCGAACGCGAGCCGGATGTAGCCCTCACCACTCGGCCCGTACTCGGTGCCGGAGCGCAGCGCGACGCCGGCCTCGCGGGTCAGCGCGGCCATCCGGCGCGCTGTCACCGGCGCGTCGTACTTGAAGTAGGCGTAGAACGCGCCCTGTGGCCGCGTCCAGGTCAGGCCTTCCGCGCCCTCCAGTAGCTCTTCGATGAGGTCACGGCGCGCGGCGTATTCGGCGCGCATCTCCTCAGTGGCGTCCATCGGGCCGTTGATGCCGGCGATACCGGCGCGTTGCAGCGCCCAGTTGACGCCACCGCCGCTGCTGCGGGCGACACGCGAGACTGCCGTGATCAGGCCGGGGCTGGCTGCGACCCAGCCGAGCCGCCAGCCAGTCATCGCGAACGTCTTCGAGAACGAGTTGCAGTACAGCAGGCGATCCTGCGCATCAGGGATGCTCATCATTGAGGTGAACGGGATGTCGTCGAGAATCAGGTGATCGTAGACCTCGTCGGCCAGAATCAGCAGGTTGTGCTCGCGGGCGATCGCCGCCGCTGCCTCCAGCTCTTCACGGCCATAGACAACGCCGGACGGGTTGTTCGGGTTGTTGATGACGAGCATCTTCGCGTTCGGGTGCGCCTCGGCGGCCGACCGGATGGCGTCCGGATCCAGGTGGAAGTCGGGAGTCTGCTTGACCCAGACGACCTCGGCACCGACCAGCCGGGAGATGTCGGCATACTGCGAGAAGGTCGGCTCTGGAATGAGCACGGCGTCACCCGGATTGAGGTACCCGGCGATAGCCGCGAAGAGCGCGCCGGTGCCGGCGTTGGTCACGGTGATGTCGTTCGGGTTCCAGTCGGCATCGTAGCGACGCTTCAGGAGATCGGCGAACGCCTGCAGGAGCTCAGGGTCGCCGTTGCCCGGCGGGTAGTTCGAGTAGCCTTCATTGACAGCGTCGATCATCGCCTGGCGAATGTGAACTGGCGTCCGGAAATCCGGGTCGCCCGATGAGAGTCCGATCAAGCCCTCCGGTGCTGGACCCACCACCGGCCTCTCGGACTGCTCCATCATGGCGCTGACGAGCGCCGCGGGTTTGAACGAAGCCATCGCACTCCCTTTTCCGTTATTGACCTTGCGGCTCGGATTGTTGGCCGCTGCTCGCCAGCATCGTACCCGAAACCAGCGCGGGTGGTGACATGCTGACGTATGCTCTATAGGTTGATGCTGATGCGGCAGCAGGCAGTGATAGGGGTAAGGATGCAAGGACCGTTTCAAGAGCTCGGGCTCGGCGAAGATATCCTGAGGGCGCTCGATGAAATCGGCTTCGAGGAGCCCACCCCTGTCCAGCGTGAAGCAATCCCGCCATTGATGCAGGGCAACGACGTCATCGCGCAGGCGCAGACCGGCACCGGTAAGACCGCTGCATTTGGCCTGCCGATGATCGAGCGCCTCAGCGGTGAGTCGCGCGGCCCGGAAGCGCTGGTCGTCGCACCGACCCGCGAGCTGGCCGTGCAGGTCGCCGAGGCGATCCACCGCTTCGGCAAGCATCGCGGCACGTCGGTTGTCGCGGTCTACGGCGGTCAGCCGATTGATCGGCAGCTGCGCGCGCTCTCCAAGCCTGTTGATGTCGTCGTCGGCACACCGGGCCGCCTGATGGACCACATGCGCCGCGAGACGCTGAAGCTGGATCAGGTGCGCTTCGTCGTCCTCGACGAGGCGGACGAGATGCTCGATATGGGCTTCATGGAGGATATCGAGACAATCCTCGGCGCGCTGCCAGACGAACGCCAGACGGCGCTGTTCTCGGCGACGCTGCCGTCGCGCATCAGCCATCTGGCCAGCCGCTATTTGCGTAACCCCATCCGCATTGCGGTTGAGCCAGAGCAGGTCACGGTCCCGCAGATCCACCAGTCGTATTACGAGGTCGTCCAGCGCGCGAAGCTGGAGGCGCTGACCCGCATCCTCGACATCAACAATCCGACGTCGGCGATGGTCTTCTGCCGGACCAAGGTTGAGGTCGACGACGTGACGCAGGCGCTGCAGAGCCGCGGCTACAGCGCCGAAGCGATCCACGGCGACCTGTCGCAGATGATGCGCGACCGGGTCATGAACCGCTTCCGCAACGGCACGGCGACATTGCTGGTCGCGACCGACGTCGCTGCGCGCGGCCTCGACATCGAGCACGTCTCACACGTCATCAACTACAGCCTGCCGGGCGACCCGGAGTCGTACGTCCACCGAATCGGGCGGACGGGTCGCGCTGGACGCGCCGGTGAGGCGATCTCGCTGGTGACGCCGCGCGAGCGCCGCCTGCTGCGCTGGATCGAGCGTGCAGTCGGGCAGCGCCTGGAGCTGCGCCGCGTGCCGACCGCCTCGGACGTGGCGGCCAAGCAGCGCGAGCGGCTGGCGGCGACGCTCAGCGAGATGATCGAGTCTGATGAGATGGATCGCCCGATGGCGCTGGTTGACGAGTTGGCGATTCACTACGATCCATCCAAGATCGCGGCGGCGGCCATCTCGATGCTGCTCCAGCCTGAGCCGGAGGAATCCGAGATTCCGGTCAGCGCAGTTGGCGCAGAGCGCGGCATGGCGCGGCTCTTCCTCAATGTCGGCCGCGAGGACGGCGTGCGACCCAGCGACATCGTCGGAGCGATCGCCAATGAAGCGCGTATCTCGGGCAAGAGCATCGGCGTGATCGAGATTCGAGATATCTACTCGTTTGTTGAGATCCCCACCGACCTCGTCCAGCGCGTCATCGAGGCGCTCGGACGGACGAAGTTGCGCGGTCGGGCCGTGCGAGTCGAGATCGCTCGTCCGCGTGAAGAAGGTGCGCCACCGCCCGAACGCAGACCCGACGATCGCGGACCTCGACCGAGCAACCGCGACAGAGATCGCGACCGTGGCCGCGGCCCACGCACCCGCGAACGCGACCGCCCACGCGCACGGCCACATCGTAGTGATCGGGGGTAGGGGCAAAGACTCTGTTCAACGTCGCTGAGGCGAGTCGTCAGCGTCCAATAGTCGAATCCGCAGACACGATAGCCTGTCCTGAGTGGGCAGTTAGCGTCGGCCTGTCTCATCGGCAGCCGCCCCCATGTCCTGCCATTTGCTGCCCGGAGGGCGCCCGGCAGTGAGATGGAGTGAACCCCAAATAGCGAACCACGAT
>JAMLIA010000018.1 GCA_023954495.1 Thermomicrobiales bacterium
CACCGCGCTGCAATCGTCGTTCGGCGTCAACATGCTTGCACTTGTCGACGGCGTCCAGCCGCGTGTGCTCGGTCTGCGCCGGATGTTGCAGCTGCACATTGAGCACCGGCAGGAGATCATTACTCGGCGAACACAGTTCGAGCTGGAGCGAGCGCAGCGGCGTGCCCACATCCTCGAAGGTCTCAAGATCGCGCTGGATAACCTCGACGCAGTGATCAAGACCATCCGCGAATCGAATTCCAGCGAGAGCGCTCGCAACAACCTGATGACGAATTTCAGTCTGACTGAGGTGCAGGCGACTGCCATCCTCGACATGCAGCTCCGCCGCCTCGCGGCTCTGGAGCGCCAGCGAATCGAAGATGAGTACAACGCCTTGCTCAAGGAGATTGCGCGGCTCGAAGACCTGCTGGCGCATCCGGAGAAGATCCTCGGCCTCATCAAGGACGACCTGACCTACCTCAAGGAGACGTATGGCGACGAGCGGCGAACGCGAATCGTCGATGCCGATGGTGAGATCAGCGACGAGGATCTCATCCCGGAGATGAATGTGCTGGTCACCATCACTAATCGTGGTTATGTGAAGCGGATTCCGGATGGTGTCTATCGCACGCAGCGTCGCGGCGGTCGCGGCGTCACAGGCGTCACGATGCGCGAAGCGGATGCCGTTCAGCATCTGGTCGCGGCCAACACCCATGACTCGCTGCTGTTCTTCACGAATCGTGGTCGTGTCTTCCAACTGAAGGTGTATGACCTGCCCGATGCCGGACGCACGGCCAAGGGCATGCCGGTCGTCAACCTGATCGGCCTCGACCCGGGCGAATCGATCACGACGCTGCTGCCGGTGCGCGACTTCAAGGAAGCTGAGTATCTGCTGTTCTGCACGCGCAACGGTCGCGTGAAGCGCACCGCGCTCAATCACTTCTCGTCGGTGCGTTCGACCGGGCTGATTGCGATCGTCCTGGAGGACGATGACGAGCTCGCCTGGGTGCGGATGACCACCGGCAAGGACGACGTCATTCTGGTGACTGAGCGTGCCAAGGCGATCCGGTTCGACGAAAACGATGCGCGACCTATGGGCCGTGCGACGCGCGGCGTTGGTGGGATCAAGCTCGCTGCCGGTGATCGCGTTATGGCGGCGATTGTCATTGACGAAATTTCGGCGCACGACGACCTGCTGACGATCTCAGAGAACGGCTTCGGCAAGCGCACAGCGTTGTCCGAGTTCAACGTCCAGAACCGCAACGGACAGGGCGTTACGGCCATGCGGCTGAACGCACGCAACGGCCGCCTTGCCAGTGCCGAGATGGTGAACCCGGAACAGGAAGTCATGCTGATGTCGAACGACGGCATCGTCATCCGCATGCGCGTCGCGCAAATCTCGCGCTATGGGCGAGCAACTCAGGGCGTCTCCGTGATGAAGTTGGGAGACGGCGACCACGTTGCCTCGATGACGGTACTCTCGGAGCAGAGTGAAGAAGCAGACGCACTCGTCGACACACTCGCCGAAATCGAATCATCTGCGAATGACAGTCCGAAGTCGAACGGACGAACCCCGCGGGCCTCAAAGGCGAAGCGCTAATCGACTGCAGGACGTATCCGCCGGCGGCGGTGACGATCTAACCAGCTCGCCACCGCCGACACTGCCAGCAATGACGCTGCGGCGATTGCCGTGGCAAACAGGCTGATCGTCGTTGCAGCCGTCGAGAGGTTCGCCGCTGAGCGCGCCAGCAACGCCACGACGATGATGAACACCAGCGACGCGATAATCGGGACCCACGGGCGGATGTGCGCTGCGACGACACCGCTCGCGGTCGTTGCCAATGCCGCCGTCATCATCGCCGCAGAGAGACCGAGCGCCGCATCCTGCCCACCGAATCGACCTGCCCCCAACACAACCACAACGAGCATCAGCGGGCCGGCAAGGAACGCCAGAGGCGCGGACTCCGGCGACACTTCGGCCATTGACGTAGCGACTGCTGCGCCGATAAGGACGATCCCACCCGCGCAACAGGCGGCAACGACGGCGGCGAGATTCGGCCCCCAACCCCCGCCGAACTGCACTGTTGATTGCGCCATGCTCGACGCAACCAGCGCAACAGGAACGATCACGATCATCGCGAGCGCGTCACTGGCCGGGATCGGCCAACTAGTCTGTGCTTCAGAGCGGTAGACGAGATACGAACCGATTGCAAACATGACGGCAAGGGCGACCAGGGCCGCGGCAAGCGCCCCTTCGCCCGCCTGGCGCTCCAGCGCCGGGATAGCCAGCAATACCGCCGCCGCCATTGCGCGATACAAAGCAGGCGGCACCAACGCCCGCCAGTCGGCAGGAAGCCAGACACGCGCCGGACGTGATGGACGCTGGCGAGGCGGCTGAAAATGGCGACGTGGCGGAGGTTGAGTTGAACGTTGCTGTCTCATTCCCGGATTCTACCGCCTCACGTCGAACAGGCAGTGCTATAACTTCCACAACCACCCGCGTACGGACGATGGATGCTACGCTGGTCCGGGTGTAAGGACCGACGGAGGCCGAAGCTGACTCGCGACACTCGTGTTGGTATTTACGGTGGGACGTTCGACCCGATTCACGTCGGACATCTCATCAGTGCCGAGATCATGCGCTTTCGACTCGGCCTTAATCGAGTCATCTTCCTGCCGGCTGGTGCCCCACCGCATAAGCCCGGACGCGTGATTTCTTCGGGAGCTCATCGCCTGGCGATGCTGCAATTGGCGGTCGGAGATGATGCGCATTTTGAGATCAATACGATTGATCTCGATCGACCGGGTTGGTCGTACACGGCTGATTCACTCAAGCTGATCAAAGACCAGCTTGGTGATGACGTTGAGATGTATTTCCTGATGGGGCAGGATTCTTTGCGTGATTTTCCGACCTGGTATCAACCCGGACGTATTGCTGAACTCGCCCGTCTTGGCGTTGCATTGCGGCCGGCGGTTGATGTCGATGTTGAAGCGATCGAACAGCGCGTTCCGGAAGCGCGTAACCGAATCGAGATGATACCGATTCCGTTAATTGGCGTATCGGCAACGGAGATTCGCGCAAACGTGCGAGCAGACGGGCCGTACAGGTTTCAAGTCCTGCCGACTGTCGCCGACTACATCGAATCGCACCGACTCTATCGAGAGGCCGACTCGGGTGAATCGCAGTCACGTTGACACGATACGAACGCCACGCGTACACTCATCGGTCGGCATGATGAAAATTGTTGGACCAGGCGCGGTTCGTGCCGAATATATCCGGTGCTGCCACCGGCAAGGGGTGTAATTCATTGCGCGCGCATTCCAAATTGACAATCGCGTTGATCCTCATCATCACCCTCGTCTCGACCTGGATCGCCATCCCATCCGACTGGCTCAACATCGCCGGAGCCAAGGACAATATTTATGTTCATCAGGGGCTCGACTTGCAGGGTGGCTTGCAGGTTGTGCTTGAGGCTCGACCTCCGGACGGTGGTTCAGTTGGTCGCGACGAGCTCGTTGGCACGCGTGACACGATTGAGCGCCGCGTCGGCGGCCTCGGTGTTTCTGAGCCGCTTATTCAGACTCGCGGTAGCAATCAGATTGTCGTCGAGCTACCAGGCGTCACCGATCCGCAGCAGGCAGTTGATTTGCTGAAGCAGACCGCTCTCCTCGAGATCATTGATACGCAGGGCCAGTCACTCGCTGTTGGCACCAAGGTCAACACGACGCTCGGTAATGCGACGCAGCCGGATTCGAGCGCGACACCCGGCACTGCCGAAGCCAGCCCGGACGCCACCGCAGATGCAACGGCAGAAGCCACACCTGGCGCTGAATCAACTCCAGAAGTAACGGGGCCAGTCTTCACGACGATCGTCTCGGGTTCCGACCTGGAAGATGCGTTCCCGACCCAGGATAGCGTCGGTTCGCTCGTCGTCGGCTTCCGCCTCAAGTCAGACGCCGCCGACAAGTTCTACGAGTTCACCAGCACGCACATCGGCCAGCCGATGTCGATCGTCGTCGATAAGACCGTCATCAATACCGCGACCATCCAGGATGCAATTTCTAACGAAGGCGTCATCAACGGGCTGTCAGCCACAGAAGTGACGAATCTGGTCCTGCAGCTGAAGTCCGGTGCTCTGTCGGTTCCGCTCGAAGTTGTCCAGAGCCGAACAGTCGGGCCGTCGCTCGGTCAGGACTCGATCGACAAGTCGATCCTCGCCGGCGCAGTTGGCCTCGGGCTCGTCGCGCTGATGATGATCCTGTACTACCGCCTGCCGGGTCTTCTGTCCGTCGCAGCGCTGTTCATCTACACCGCAATCGTCTTCGCGCTGTTCAAGCTGATTCCGGTAACGCTGACTTTGGCCGGCATCGCCGGATTCATTCTGTCGATCGGCATGGCCGTCGATGCGAACGTCCTGATCTTCGCCAGACTGAAGGATGAGTTACGCCTTGGTCGACCAATCCCGGCAGCCATTGAGGCCGGATTTGACCATGCCTGGCCGTCGATCCGCGACTCGAACGTATCGACGATGATTACCTGCGCCATCCTGTTCTGGTTCGGGCGCTACACCGGTGCCAGCATCATCCAGGGTTTCGCGCTGACGCTCTTCATCGGCGTTGTCATCTCGATGTTCACGGCGATTGTCGTCACTCGCAACATGCTGCGAATCCTGTTGACGATTCGCCCAATCAATGATCGCTGGTGGCTGGGCGTCGACCACGGGCAGGGCGTTCCAGCGAGCGCCACCGAGTAGTTACCAAGAGGACGGGAATCGCAACGACATGATCGACATCGTTGGTAAGCGCCACATCTGGTACGCCGTCTCGGCGATCCTGCTCCTGCCCGGAATCATCGCGTTGTTTGTCCATGGATTGAGCCTCGGGATCGACTTCACCGGCGGCACCTCCTGGGAGTTGCAGTTCAACCAGCCGGTGGATTCGCAGCAAGTGAGAACTATTCTCGCAGGCCAGGGATTCAACGACTCTGTTGTTCAAACCTCGGAAGACAATTCGATCCTGATTCGGATGAAGGAGCTGAAAGAGGGCTCCCCGGTGAAGGCCGAGATCGAAGACGAGTTCCGCAGCCAGTTCGGCGAGTTCACCGAACTGCAGATCGAGACCGTTGGGCCTACCGTCGGTAATCAGATTCGTAACCGCGCTATCATGGCAGTCATTCTCGCCTCGATCGGCGTGCTGTTGTATATCGCCTGGGCGTTCCGCAATACCGAGCGTCCTGTCCTCTACGGCGCGTTTGCAATCGTCGCCATGCTTCACGACGTTCTGTTCGTCCTTGGCGTGTTCTCGATCCTCGGCTGGGTCGCAGACGTAGAGATCGACGCGCTATTTGTCACAGCAGTCCTGACCGTCATGGGCTTCTCCGTCCACGATACGATCGTCGTCTTCGACCGTATCCGCGAAAACCTGGACCGACGCATTGCGCCGACCTACGAAGAGACTGTGAACTTCAGCGTCGCGCAAACAGTTGTGCGATCCCTGAACACCTCGCTCACCGTCATCCTGACGCTCGCAGCGCTCTATCTCTTTGGTGGTGAATCGACGCGCTGGTTCGTGTTTGCGCTGCTCATCGGCGTCGCGGCAGGTACCTACTCGTCGATCTTCAACGCCAGCCAGTTGCTTGTGTCGTGGCGCAACGGCGAGATTCAGCGCTTCTTCACGTTCTGGCGGAAGCCGTCCGACTCCCGCGCGCGTACCGCCTGATCGAATGACGACGGACGGATCGCCGACCCCGCAGCGCGTTGCCGTCATCGGCGGCGGCATCGCCGGGCTAACTGCAGCCTATCGACTGGCTAAACAAGGGCACCAGGTCACGCTCTGGGAGCAGGACACGAAGCTCGGCGGTCTGGCCGCCGCCTTCCCGCTCGAAAACGGCGCGCCAATCGAAAAGTTCTATCACCACCTGTTTATGAGCGATGCGGCGATCACCGAGCTCATCAACGAGCTTGGCATCGGTGACCATCTGCGCTGGATCGATTCAAACGTTGGATTCTTCTACGACGGCAAGATCTATTCGCTGACCTCGGCAACCGATCTCCTCCGGCTCTCATTCATCCCGATGATCGACCGGCTGCGCATCGGATTCACGACGCTGTACCTGCAGCGCATCACCGAAGCAAGCGGACGCTGGAAGCGCTTCGAGAAGGTGACAGCCTGGGAGTGGCTGCGCAAAGCCGTCGGGCAGCGCGCGTTCGACCGCGTCTGGGGCGCACAGCTGCGAGCCAAGTGGGGGCCGCGCGCGACCGAAGTCTCGATGGTCTGGTTCTGGAACAAGGTGTTTTTGCGGACGCAGTCACGGCCAGGACTGCTGGCGCGTGAGCAACTGGGGTATATCGACGGCAGCTTCAACGTCCTGATCGACCGCCTGGCCGAGCGCTGCCGGGAGTTGGGGGTCGACATCCGCTCAGGCGTTGGCATCTCCAACTTGCAGATCAATGACAACGGGCCGGCACGTTTTACCCTCACCGGCACAGACTGCGCGTCGCATGAAGCGGACATCACCGTCGCGACAATCCCGTCCCCGCTTGTCCTCAAGCTCGTGCCGGATCTGCCGGAGCCCTATCGGTCGCAGATGACCTCGATGACGTATCAGGGGGCGCTGGTCGTTTTGCTGCGGCTAGACCGCAAGCTCTCGGACACCTACTGGTTGAACATCGGCGACGAGCGACTGCCGTTTACCGGGATCATCGAGCACACAAACCTCATCGACCCGGCCGTCTATGGCAACACGCATCTTGTCTATCTCGGGAAGTATCTGGACTGGGACCACCCATTCATCCAGATGTCAGACGAAGAGATTCGATCCGAGTTACTGCCAAAGCTTCGGCTCATCAATCCGGCGTTCGACGAATCCTGGGTCAAAGAGATGTGGGTGTTCCGCGCTCGCGCAGCGCAGCCGGTCATCACCCTGGACTACTCCAGTAAGGTGCCGGCACTGCGAACACCGATCGACGGACTGTATGTCGCCAATATGTCGCAGATCTACCCGGAAGATCGAGGCACGAACTACGCCGTCGATCTGGGCAATCGGGTGGCAACTCTTGTTGCCGACGATCTTACAAACCAACGTTCCTAGACCAGGGCCGATCATCCCAGATCAGCGCGACCGGCGCGGTTCAGGATGGTTCGCAGATGCTACAATCCATGCTGGCTCCGCACCCGTGCGCGCCATCTCGCGCCCGTAGCTCAGTGGATAGAGCGCTTGCCTCCGGAGCAAGAGGCCACAGGTTCGAATCCTGTCGGGCGTACCACTTTCCTCGCGTCATGTCGGGTGCGTGTCACCTCGCTACAACGCTTGCGCCACGCAGCTCGTGTCGCACTGACGTCCGCTCCTCCTGCTGAATTACCAACGCGACCCGTACGTGATTCCAACTACTGACGGGTACTTGGCAAGTCAATTTATCCGAGTCACGTCAAGTGCCGAATTTCGTGTCGTCCTTGACTTCCTGACAAATCTGGACAGAGGTGTACGTACACTTTATACTCGACTGCGGGAGGATGGTGCGTTGGAGGATCTGAGTGCCACTCTCGTGAGCAGACAATCGATCAGTCTCTTTCACGACACTGTCGTGGTCGTCGCGTTCACCTCAATCTGAGGGAGGCAGACAATGGTATTCCGCAAAGAGAGTCGCGCAGATTCATTCCAACGGCAGATATCGACCTTGCGCCAGCAGCTTGGATCCGACCAGGACGAAGGCGACGAGATTGAAGATGACGCCGAGGCGTATCCGCTGCCCAGCGACTCTTCGCCTCGAATTGCCTCACCTGCGCCTGCGATGAGCCAGCCGCACCAACCGCCGCGGATGGCGGATTCAGCGACTGGCGTCGTGGCTGCCAACTCCAGCTGGTCGGGCACTCTCTCGTCAGACGGCTCCGTTCAGATCTTCGGTTCGATCGAAGGGGAGCTGACGGCGGCAGATGAGATCTATGTTGCCGAAGGCGCGACGGTGAAAGCCATGCTTCGCGCGCGCACGATTGTCGTTGCCGGTACGGTGCTGGGAACCATCGATTGCCTCGGCCGACTGGAAGTGCTGCCGACCGGGATCATCTCCGGGGATGTACAGTCGCCGACGCTGATCGTGCATGAGGGTGCATCTGTTGAAGGCGAAATGAAGATGCAGCTCTCGGAAGCGACGGAATGACGCAGGCAGGACACGATCGAAGGAGTATCCACCGATGAGCATTCGCGGATCAGCTGGATCGACCGACCTTGCGGCATCTCAGTCACTCAATGGAAGCCGTTCACTGGTTGATCGCCACACGTCGGTCGACGGCACGCTGGAGACCGAACATGACTTGCGCGTTGAGGGGCGCGTGTCGGGCGTGCTGCGCTGCGACGGCGTTCTCTACGTCGCCCCCGGAGCAGAGATCAATGCCGATGTCACCGCAACTGACGCGATCGTCGAAGGGCTGCTTGAAGGCTCAATTGCCTGTGCAGGACGCCTCGAGATTCGACCGACCGGCGTGATTCGCGCTGGCGTGAACACGCATCGTCTAGTAATCCACGAGGGCGCTGTGCTGGAGGGTCGGCTCGACATGGCTGCGCCAGCCGAAGCATCTGCTGACGCGTCCGGCGCGACCAGCGCACTCGAGTCAGAAACATCAGGCATCGACTCCAGTGCATCTTCTTCGTTCTCCTACCTGCGGAGCTTCTCCTCCCCCAGCGCAACGTCTGCCTCAGGCGAGGACGACCTACCGGGCGGTGAAGAAGGTGAAATCGAGGACGACGGAACAGACGACGAAAACTAAATTCCGCAACTGACGAAATCGACCGTGCTATACTCGTCACCGGCCGGTGTATCGAGTTAAAGATCTGTCGGCGCGCGCAGAACTGCTGCGCCGCAGGTGCTCGATTCATGCGGTTCCGACCATTGTGTTGTGGCTTCGAGCCAGCCGGTGATGGGGGGCGGAATGACCGGACGCAAGTGCAGCACCTGCAAGCACTACGAGCCGGCGCCGATCTGGCGCAGAGGGTGGTGCCGTAATCCGGTCCTATACGCACCGCAACAAAACCACCTCGTCTTTGAAGATGACCTCGACTGTGAGCGCGGCATGGGCAACTACTGGGAACCGGCCGACGCAACCGGTCAGATTCGACCGTTCATCCCGCTGCGCCCTGTCTTTGCTGATCAGGCGGATGCCAATCGGATCATTTCAACGCGCGGCGGACAGCCGATCTACAGCGTCTCCGGCTCATCGGGCTACAGCAACGACCCAGACGACGACTATCCACCGATGGATGACGAAATGGACGAGAGCCGCCACCTTCTGGCGGACGCGATCTGGGCTACTATCCCGAAGAGCGCTACTGGACCGATTACCTGCGAATCGGCGCGCCGATTCTGGGCGTCATCCTGATCCTGGCGTTGTTCTGGTTCTGGGCCCAGGCATTCTGGGGCGACGACAACGACACCAACACGGTCGGGGAGAGCACAGCCGTTTCAACGCTACCGGCGATCACAGCTTCGCCAACGATGACGGTCGAGACTGGCACCGGGCAGCCGCCGATCATTGTGACGACGCCGCCAGCCGGGGCATCCACCGAAGTGCCGGGCACAGACAATCCGCCGGAAACAGGTGGCGAGCTCGCCATCGGCGGTTCTGCGGTCGTCGCAAATTCAGGTGGAACCGGCGTCAACTTCCGAGCGGAACCATCGACCGAGTCCGACATCATCGACGTGCTTCTTGATGGCACGAGCCTGACGATTCTCGACGGGCCGCTTGATGCCGAGGGCTATACGTGGTGGCAGGTTGAGTCCGATTCCGGCACCGGCTGGCTCGTGCAGGACTATCTTCAGGCACAATAGCCTTGCCCACAACTCAAGCAGTTTGACTCCAACGGGCGCTGAATTCAGCGCCCGTTGTGCTACAATGTCGGATGGTTCGGCACGCGCCGGACTAATTCGCACGTGCGCGGATCGACGCCTGGTGTTGCGGCATATGCCGATCGGGTGGCCGAGTTGAGGCGCGCGGAGGATCAAACACCAGGAGGTCGGATGACAGCCACAATGTCTCCCGAAGAAACCCAGGTCACGATGAAGCAGCTCCTCGAAGCGGGAGTGCACTTCGGTCACCAGACCAAGCGCTGGAACCCGAAGATGCGCCCCTATATCTTCGGCGAGCGCAATGGCATCCACGTCATTGATCTGCATCAGACCGCCAAGCTCCTGGCTGAGGCGCAGGAGTTCCTGTCTGACCTCGCCGCTCGTGGCGGAAAGATCGTCTTCGTTGGCACCAAGAAGCAGGCACAGGCGACGGTTGAGCAGGAAGCCAGCCGCTGCGGAATGTTCTTCGTCAATCGCCGTTGGCTGGGCGGAACGCTCACCAACTTCGTGACGATCCGCTCCCGCTTGCAGTACCTGCGCAACCTGGAGCGCCAGTCGTTGGGCGGCGACTTCGAGTCTCTTCCGAAGCAGGAAGCGCAGTCGAAAGAGCAGGAGCTTGAGAAGCTGCAGCGCACGCTCGGCGGACTCAAGGAGCTGACGCAGCGCCCGGCAGCTATCGTTGTCGTTGACCCGCGCCGCGAAGAGCTGGCGATCAAGGAAGCCAGTCGACTGGGCATCCCCATCATCGCGATGGTCGATACCAACTGCGATCCGGATCCGATCGACTTCGTGATCCCCGCGAACGACGACGCAATCCGCTCGGTGCGGCTGGTCCTCTCAAAGCTGTCAGACGCGATCATAGAAGGCCGAACACGCCTCGAGATTGCAGCAGCGGACGAAGAGGAAGCTCGTGGATCGGCCGCCGATTACGGCTACCCGGACAACGCGGGTGAGCAGTCCGATCGCGATGCGCAGTCCCGTCGGCCGCGACGCCGATAACTAGACGATTTTGCGCGACGGCCCGTGACTGGTGAGCGACACCAGCACGGGCCGTCCCATGAAGCCGAGGGCGTAACTCGCGCCATTCATCTGAAATGAGGGGAACTGAATGTCCACTGCACTCGTAAAGGAACTTCGAGAGCGCACCGGCGCGGGCATCATGGAGTGCAAGCGTGCGCTCGAAGAAGCCGGCGGCGATCTTGACAAGGCAGCCGCCATTCTTCGCGATCAGGGCGCTGCGAAGGCCAGCAAGAAGGCCGGTCGCGATGCTCGCCAGGGTCTGATTGAGACCTACATCCACGGCGGCCGCATCGGCGCGATGGTTGAGATCAATTGCGAAACCGACTTCGTTGCTCGAACGGACGACTTCAAGCAGTTGGCGAAGGAAGTCGCGATGCAGATCGCAGCTGCCAGCCCTGCCTGGGTCTCGGACTCAGACGTTTCGGCTGACGACCGCGCAGCCGGAATTACCGAGTTCGGCGACGAGAAGCACTTCGTTGAGGCCAGGGTCCTGCTGTCGCAGCCATCCATTCGCGAGCCGCGACGCACGGTCAACGATCTGGTGCAGGATGCCATCGCCAAGATTGGCGAGAACATCGTCATCCGCCGTTTTGCACGCTTCGAGCTCGGCGAAACGGCCGGCGACAGTGATGCGGCCGACGCATAATGTCGGGCGATTCGTGCGAGCGGAAGCGATACACGCGCATCGTCCTTAAGCTCTCCGGTGAAGCTCTCGAAGGTGATCGAGGCTACGGCATCGACCCAGCGGTCGTGTCGAGCCTCGCTCGCCACATCCGTGATGTTCACGACACCGGCACTGAAATCGCCATCGTCATCGGCGGCGGCAACATCTGGCGCGGGCTCGAAGCCAGCACGACCGGCATGGATCGCGCAACCGCCGATTACATGGGCATGCTCGCGACGATTCAGAACGCGCTGGCGTTACAAGATGCCCTCGAACATCAGGGGACGCCGACGCGTGTTCAAACGGCGATAGAGATGCATCAGATCGCCGAGCCATTTATCCGACGGCGAGCGATCCGGCACATGGAAAAAGGCCGTGTTGTCATCCTGGCCGGCGGCACGGGCAACCCGTTCTTCACCACCGATACTGCCGCCGCTCTGCGTGCGGCCGAACTCGGTGCCGAAGCGATCCTCATGGCGAAGAACGGCACCGACGGTGTCTACACTGCTGATCCGCGCACGGATCCCACGGCAGTGCGCTACGACGTGCTGTCATATCAGGACGTCCTCGAACGCAACCTACGGGTGATGGATGGTTCAGCGGTGGCGCTGTGTCGGGATAACAATTTGCCGATCATCGTCTTTAATATTCAGGAGGATGGTAACATCCAGCGAGCAGCACAAGGCGAATCGGTTGGCACACTCATCTGCTCGCACGAACAGAAGGCGATGAACTGAGCGTGCCGGACGATCCGTTCGGTGTCAGTGAGGGGGCGATATGATTCCTGAGATTAAGGCCGATGCCGAACATCGAATGGTTGGTGCGATCGACGCGTTGCATCGCGAGCTGTCCGGGATTCGAACGGGCCGAGCGGCACCTGCGCTCGTTGAACGCCTCATGGTCGATTACTACGGCACCCCAACGCCACTCAATCAGATCGCCGGCGTCTCCGCTCCGGAGGCACGCATGCTCGTCATTCAGCCGTGGGATCGCGGAGCCATGGGGGATATCGAGCGCGCAATTCAGAAGTCGGATCTCGGTCTGACACCCAACAATGACGGTGCAGTCATTCGTCTGAATATCCCCAGCCTGACCGAGGAGCGCCGCAAGTCGCTCGTAAAGGTCGTGCGCGGCAAGGTCGAGGAGAGCAAGATTGCCATTCGCAACGTTCGCCGCGACGCTGTCGATAGTTTGAAGTCCCTTCTGAAGGACAAGGAAATCGGCGAAGACGACGAGCGACGAGCCGCAACTGACATCGACCAGTTGACCAAGCGATTCACCGACGACGCGGATCAGATCGGTCAAGCCAAAGAGGCTGAAGTCCTCGAGGTTTAGCCGCCGACAGGGGCACGCACGATGCACGATGGCGCGGAGCCAGTCGCCAAACCTATCCCCGAGCATGTCGGGATCATTATGGACGGCAATGGCCGCTGGGCAAAACAGCGTGGACTCCCACGCATCGCCGGGCACGAGGCCGGTACTGAGAACATCCGCCGGATCACGACCCGCGCCGCTGAGCTTGGCATCGGTTATCTCACTCTCTGGGCATTCTCAACTGAGAATTGGCGTCGACCGCGTGAAGAGGTCGACGGCATCCTGAACATCCTCGCGCATGCAATCGAGAGCGAGACTGCCGAACTGCACAGACAAGGGGCGAGGTTGCAGCACATCGGCAGCCTCAATGGACTGTCACCCAGCCTGTGTGCTTCGATTCACAACGCGATCGAGCTTACGCGTGACAACCAGCGCATTACGCTCACGCTTGCCTTCAATTACGGCGGACGCGCTGAAATCGTGAGCGCTATCCAGGCGATTGTGAACGACGGTATTCCGGCCGAAGAGATCACCGAAGAAGTCATCAACGCACATCTGTTTACGGCAGGCATGCCGAATCCAGATCTCATTGTTCGGACGTCTGGAGAATTCCGGACGAGTAACTTCCTGATCTGGCAGGCTGCATATGCCGAGTACGTCTTCAGTCCGGTCCTGTGGCCCGATTTCGGCCCCGACGATCTTGATGATGCCGTGGTCGAATACGGGCAGCGCGATCGCCGCTTTGGTGGCCTGACCGACTCTCAGCCGGCACAGCCGGCGCGGGTCTGAGGCAGTCATGCGTCAGCGCGCAATATCGTCCATCGGCGTCGTCCTCGTCGCCATTATCCCGGCGATTCTGGGCAGCCCCGTCTTCTCGATCGTCGTCGGTATGATCGCCATTGGTGCGCTCTACGAGCTCTATCGCGCCTATCAGCGTGTGGGTGCCCGACCCTCTACCTGGACCGGCACGATCGCCATTATCGCCCTCATCATCATCGCAGGAACCGACGCGCCGTTCAGGGCACTCACCGGCGCGATGTGTGCGTACACCTTGCTCGCGCTGGCCCAGCATCTGACCAAGAAGGACATCAACGGCGCGCTCATTGACTGGTCGTTCAGCCTGAGCGGTGTGATGTATATCGGATTCACCCTGATGCACTTCATCCTCATTCGCCGAATCCACGGTACCGTGGACATGGATTGGGTACGTCAGGCAGATGCATTGATCGGTGACGGTCGTGCCGCGCTGGGTCTTGCCTGGCTTCTGTTCGTCCTGGTGACGACCTGGATGACCGATGTCTTTGCCTACCTCATCGGTCGAACCTGGGGCCGAGAGAAGCTGATCCCGCACATCAGCCCGGGCAAAACGCGCGAAGGCGCGATCGCCGGACTTGTCGGCGGTGCGCTCACTGGCCTCATCGCCGGTTGGGCATTTGGTGTGCCCGCATCGGCGATCGTCATGCTCGTCCTGGGCATGCTCGTCGCATTTGGCGCGATGACCGGTGACCTGTGTGAGTCGCTGATCAAACGGCAGATCGGCATCAAAGACATGGGCTCGGTCATTCCCGGCCACGGTGGCGTCCTCGATCGCATTGACGCCCTTTTGGTTACCGTCCCGTTGACTTTTTACGCAGCGCTGTTTGTCGGCTGGCTGGGGTGGTCGTGAGTGATATTCCGCAAAGAGTTGCGATCCTCGGGTCCACCGGTTCGATAGGCCGGAGCACGCTGGATGTCATTGCAACGCATCCAGATCGCTTCCGTGTCGTCGCCCTCGCAACATCACAAAACGCAGCCACGTTACGCGAACAAGCGCGTACGCACTCTGCGCGCTACATTGCCTTAGAGCATGGCGACATTGATGTGCCGGGTGCGACGCGCATCACCGGCGATGCATTGTCCACGATCGCAACGCTTGAGGATGTCGACATCCTCGTCGTCGCGACGACTGGCCACGCCGCCATCAAACCAACCATCGCTGCGCTTGAAGCAGGCAAGGTCGTTGCGCTCGCAAATAAGGAGACGATCGTCGCAGCTGGGGAGATCGTAATGCCGGTGGCGCGTCGGTATCCGGGGGCGTTACGTCCAGTCGACAGTGAGCACTCCGCATTGTGGCAGTGTCTCGGCGGGGATATTCGCCGCGTCGAGCACGCACGCCGCCTGATCCTGACAGCCTCAGGCGGACCATTCCGAAACCGGGATTGCACGTTTCTCGCTCAGGTGTCGGTGGAAGATGCTTTGAAGCATCCGAACTGGTCAATGGGCCGCAAGATCACTATTGATTCTGCCACGTTGATGAACAAGGGTTTGGAAGTCATCGAGGCACATTGGCTCTTCGACATGCCATACGATCGCATCGACGTCGTCGTCCACCCGCAGTCGCTCGTTCACTCGCTCGTACAGTTTATTGATGGTTCGATTATCGCGCAGCTTGGTTCCCATGACATGCGACTGCCGATCCAGTACGCGCTCACCTGGCCCGAGCGCGCGTCTGCGCCAACCGAGATGCTTGATGTGATGCAGTTGTCCCAGCTCGACTTCGAGCCGCCCGACCTGACTGTGTTTCCCCTGCTTCGACTCGCCTATGAAGCGGGCCGAGCCGGATCTACCTTTCCAACTGTTCTGTCAGCTGCGGACTCTGTAGCTGTTGATGCGTTCCTTGAGGGCTCAATTGGCTTCATGGATATCGCAGCGGTCGTACAGCACGCGTTGGACGCCCACCAGCCTGCGATTGGGGCACTGACTCTGGAAGCAGTGGAGCACGCCGACGCAGAAGCAACAGCAACTGCCACCGCCGCCGCGCAGCGAATTACAGCCAGCCGATGAGCACAGTGGTTCTGGCAATTGTCGTTGTAACGGTGTGCCTGTCTATTGCTGCGCTGATTGCGCTGCTCGTTGCCTACCGATCGCTACGCAACTAGTCGGAGACAGCAGTCGCCAGCGTCATTGCATCGACCGAGCCGGCACCGGCCTGATGACAGGCGATAGCGCACTCAATCAGCGTTGACCCAGTTGTCACAACATCATCGACAAGCAGGATGGAAGCGCCGTTGAATTGTCGACGCGCGACGAACGCGCCGCGTACGTTGTCGCGGCGTTCTGCGGCATCCAGATCGACTTGCGATTGAGTATGTCGGACTCGGACCAGAGCATCTTGCGCCTGAACATCGATCTGTCTAGCCATATGCTGAGCAATGAGAAGCGACTGATTGTACCCACGGCTTCTCTGCTTCGATCGATGCAACGGAATTGGAACAATGAGATCAACCGACCAACCGATGTCTGCAACTTCTGCAGCGATAGCTGAAGCGCACCAGGCTGCTCGCGCCGGTTCCGAACCATACTTCAATCGGTGGATCATCGTCCGAATCGCATCCTGGTACGCGTACACGCTACGCACCTGCTGAAGCTCCGCTGGCCACGTTGAGCAACGCTCACAGCCACTCGTACCAACGCCATGCGGAGACCCGCAGCGTTGACAGGCCATGCTCCGATCGATTGGCAGAATGCCTTCGGCGCAGCGCGGACAAAGCCAGGCACCGCCGAGACCACAGCCGGCACATACCGGTGGCAACAGGATGTCGATAATGCCATTTGCGGCACGTCGCACGAGGTTGAGCATGTCACCATTGCGGCCAGTCACGCGAGGATCCCGTTTCTCGAATGCAGCGATTACGGTGCAAGACTAGCAGAACGCACCACCAGAGGTAGGTCGCGCACACGGAGTATCATCAACATCATGTGACGCATCAAACGGTTGTGAGGAACGATGGAGCACGACGCGCGCCCCGGAGATGCGCCAGGAGCCAGGCTTTTTGGAAGCGACCCAACGGCCGGTATTGTGGTCGCGATCAGGCGGTCCGGCGATCGTTCGCTCCGCCTTTCTTCAGAACGACGAGCGGCATCCGCCACGAGACGATCGAGCAGCGACCGTAGCTTGTCGTTGACGAGCGAACGGCAACCTCACTACCCCGAACCGTTGAGACTTCCGCGCTTGATGGGGATAGTCCTGCATCCGCTGCGACATGCCCGACTGGTCGGTCTGGTCGGACGTATATAGATCGCTGAGAGACTCAGGGCGTTCGTATGCTGCCTTTGCCAACGCAACAGGACAGTATCTCGTCGATTCTGGTCGTGCACTCTTTCGCGGAATGCAGTTTGAAGACCTTGTACGCGCGCAGCTAGACATCGAAACACTCGGTCTCGATCCGTCACCAGAAGAGGCGCGGATTGTGCTCATTACTGCCGCGATCAACGGTGAACCATCGATCGTGCTACGCGGTGACGAACTCAGCGAGCCGGACATGATCCGATCGCTCTCGGCCTGGATTCAAGCGCAAGACCCTGACGTGATCGAAGGCCACAACATCTTCAATTTCGATCTGCCGTACATTGCTGCCCGCGCGAACCGCCATCGCGTTGCGCTCGAATGGGGTCGTGACGGGTCACTCCTTCGCATTGGCGGCGAGCAGCGATTCAAGGCTGGCGCCCGCACTGTTCCATATAGCGTCGCTCGTGTCTATGGCCGCCATGTCGTCGACACTTACCAACAGATCCAGCGCTACGATGCGACCGGCCAACTGTCTTCATACGCGCTGAAGCCCGCTATCCAGGCGCTTGGCCTGACGCGCTCGGATCGGACGATGGTTGCGGGACCCGAGATCGCCAATGCCTGGCTCAACGACCGTGAGCGTCTGATTCGGTATGCAACCGACGATGTCATCGACGTCAACATTCTCAGTGAGCTGGCGCTACCAACTGAGTTCCATCAAACACGCATTCTCCCCCGCGGGCTCCAGGCAGTCGCAACAGGTGGACCCGGCGAGAAGATTAACGATCTTCTGTTGCGCGCCTATCTTGCGCGCGGTCAGAGCATCCCGGTTCCAGGCCCATCGCGCGGTTACCCTGGCGGATACATCGAACTCCGCAGAACTGGCCGGTTCTCTCCAGTCGTGAAGTGCGACGTCGAGAGTCTGTACCCATCGATCATGTTGACCGATCGTATCTATCCTGAGTCTGATTCGCTCGGAGTCTTCCTGCCCATGTTGAGCGTGTTGACTCGGCAGCGATTCGATGCCAAGCGTCGAGAACAGGCGACGCAGGGGCGAGAGCGAGCCAACTGGCGGGGGATTCAGTCGAGCTTCAAGGTGTTGATCAACTCGTTCTACGGGTATCTTGGCTACTCGCGCGGCTACTTCAATGATGTCGGTGCAGCCGAACGAGTGACACTCCGGGGCCACGATCTGATTCAGCAAATCGTTCGTGATCTGGAGTCACACGGAGCACGCACGATTGAGATTGACACCGACGGTGTGTTCTTCGAACCGCCATCAAGCATTCGGACGCAAGCGGACGAGGAGGCGCTGGTACGCGCAGTCAGCGCCAACCTGCCAGCAGGCATCAACCTGGCGCATGATGGTCGTTACCGTGGGATGCTGTCGCTGCGTCTGAAGAACTATGCACTGCTGGACTACGACGCTGCCGTGACGCTCAAGGGCAGTGGTCTGCGCAGCCGGAGAGAAGAGGCGTTCTTGCGCCAGTTCCTCCACGATGAGGTGGCACGCCATCTGGCCCCGGAACAGTTCGGCGATCCTCGCGAAGCCTATCTCGATCTTGGCCAGCGTATTCTGGATGGCGATTTGTCAGCTGATGAGATCGCGCGACTGGAGACGATTACTGATCAAACGTTCAACAGCCCTGCCACGAAGCGGCTTGCTGAGGCTGTTCGTGGGGAGCGCGTCGGCGAGCGTGTCGCGGTGTTTGAGCGGGACGACGGGACACTCGCGCGGGTGAGCGAGTTCAACAACGACGCCAACCCAACATATCTTCTTCGCCGACTTCGCGACGCAGCAGAGCGATTTCGGCCGCTGTATCAGTCGGAGCATGATTTCGACTACACATTCCCACTAATCACTCAGCGTACAGATCTCGCGATGCTGCGATCCATGGAACGTGCGAGTCAACTTCGGATGTTTGGCTGAAACCTTTTAGATAGCACGAAGGCCTCAGACGGTTGTGTCTGAGGCCTGTGTGGTGTTGGTAGCGGGGGCAGGATTCGAACCTGCGACCTTTGGGTTATGAGCCCAACGAGCTGCCACTGCTCCACCCCGCGGTGGTGGTGAGGAGTGTGGATGCGCGGTGGATCTGACTGATGGGTGGGTGGAGCTATATCAGGTCGGGGGTGAGCGCGACGGCCTCGCCTCCCACGCCGTTGCCGGCGCAGTACTCTCCGGCGCTGCCCGGGGGCACGACCCGGTTCGGGATGGAGCGGGGTGGAACCCGAGCGCTCTCGGCCACGCCCACCCCCGACCTGACACACCTGCTGGTGGTACCCAGCCATCGTCATCCTCGGCCACAGATCCCGGGGATCGATGGTCGGGAGACGCGCGGCGGGGACCGGAGGGATGCAGCGCTTGAGGAACGACGCGACCACGCAGTGTGGCGATCCAGGCGGCGTGACGATCTGTGTGGTGCTGTGGAAGATCCGCCCTCGACCATGAGGACGGCTAGGCTCCAGTCGGTTACCCGCTGTCCACCGGCCGCCTCTTGACCCGGTCGTCTTCCGGGGGTCTTACTCTTGACGATGAGAAGGCTCATCTTGGGGCGGGCTTCCCACTTAGATGCTGTCAGCGGTTATCCCTGCCAGACGTAGCTACCCAGCATTGCCGGTTGTCCGACAACTGGCCCACCAGCGGTCTGTCCAGCCCGGTCCTCTCGTACTAGGGCCAGCCCCCCGCAACCTTCTATGCGCCCACGGCGGATAGAGACCGAACTGTCTCACGACGTTCTGAACCCAGCTCGCGTACCTCTTTCATGGGCGAACAGCCCAACCCTTGGGACCGCCTCCAGCCCCAGGATGAGACGAGCCGACATCGAGGTGCCAAACGCTGCCGTCGATATGGACTCTTGGGCAGCATCAGCCTGTTATCCCCGGGGTAGCTTTTATCCGTTACGCCACGGCCCTTCCACCCGGAACCGTGGGATCACTCTGCCCGACTTTCGTCCCTGCTCGGGTGGTCACCCTCGCAGTCAAGCCCCCTTGCTGCCAGTGCACGCTCCGGCCGGTTTCCATCCGGCCTGAGGGGACCATTGGGCGCCTCCGTTACTGTTTAGGAGGCGACCGCCCCAGTCAAACTCCCCGCCAGCCACTGTCCCCACGCCCGCTTCAGGGTCGCGGGTGAGAGCGCCGACCTGGCCAGAGTGGTATTTCACCGCCGCCTCCACCGCAACTGGCGTCGCGGCTTCACGGGCTCCCACCTATCCTACACAAGCCAGATCTACGCCCGATGGCAAGCTGGAGTAAAGCTCCACGGGGTCTTTTTGTCCTGCCGCGGGTCGTCCGCATCTTCACGGACACTTCAATTTCACCGGGTCCCTCGTTGAGACAGCGCCCAGATCGTTATGCCTTTCGTGCGGGTCGGAACTTACCCGACAAGGAATTTCGCTACCTTAGGACCGTTATAGTTACGGCCGCCGTTTACCGGGGCTTCGGTTCCGAGCTCGCACCCGTCCCCTTAACCTTCCGGCACTGGGCAGGCATCAGCCCCTATACGTCCGGTTTCCCGTTCGCAGAGACCTGTGTTTTTGGTAAACAGTCGCCTGGGCCGCTTCACTGCAACCCCCTCACGCTCCACCCGCAAGGGGTTTCACGCTAGCGGGGCCCACCTTCTCCCGAAGTTACGGTGGCAATTTGCCGAGTTCCTTAACGAGGGGTCTCCCGTCCACCTGAGTCTATTCGACCTGCCCACCTGTGTCGGTTTGCGGTACGGGCACAGTGTCCCTGGCTAGAGGCTTTTCCCGGCAGGTCAGGCCCAACCCACTTGGCGCACCTGTCGGCACACCTCGCATTCGCCTCTCGGTCAACGGTCCAGGGGATTTGCCTCCCGGACCTCCCTACCGGCTTAGACGGTCATGACTGACCGCTGGATCTGCCGCCCTGCGTCCCCCCATCGCTCATAACGGTTCACTGTGGTACGGGAATGTTGACCCGTTGTCCATCGCCTACGCCTTGCGGCCTCGGCTTAGGCCCGACTCACCCGCAGCTGATCAGCATGGCTGCGGAACCCTGGGGCATTCGGTGGGGCGGATTGTCACCGCCCTTGCGCTACTCATACCGGCATTCTCACTCGTCGCCGCTCCAGCCGTGCTCCCGCTCGACCTTCTCTGCTGACGACGACGCTCCCCTACCATCCAATGGGATCATCCCATCACATCCGCGGCTTCGGTGCTGGCCTTGAGCCCCGGGACATCGTCGGCGCCAGTGCACTCGACCAGTGAGCTATTACGCACTCTTTCAAGGGTGGCTGCTTCTAAGCCAACCTCCTGGTTGTCTGGGCACACTGACCACCTTGCCCACTGAGGCCAGACTTGGGGACCTTAGCCGGCGGTCTGGGCTGTTTCCCTCTCGACGACGAAACTTAGCTCCCGCCGTCTCACTCCCGGTCGCCCGGCACCGGCATTCGGAGTTTGGTTGGGGTCAGTAAGCGGGAAGCCCCATCGCCCATCCAGTGCTCTACCTCCAGTGTCGTTCCTCGACCGAGGCTGGCCCTAAAGCCATTTCGGGGAGAACCAGCTATCTCCAGGTTCGCTTGGCATTTCACCCCTACCCACAGCTCATCCGCGCCTTTTGCAACAGACGTCGGTGCGGGCCTCCACGCGCTCTTACACGCGCTTCACCCTGGCCATGGGTAGCTCACCTGGTTTCGGGTCGACCGCCTGCGACCCAACAGCCGAAGCTGTCATCGCCCTGTTCGGACTCGGTTTCCCTCTGGCGCCGGGTATCACTCCCTCAACCACGCCACAAACGGTCACTCGCCGGTTCGTTCTACAAAAAGCACGCCATCAGCCTGCCCCCAAAAGGGCAACAGCCTCTGACAGTGTGTCGGCACACGGTTTCAGGATCTGTTTCACTCCCCTCGCCGGGGTGCTTTTCACCATTCCCTCACGGTACTGTGCGCTATCGGTCGCCTGCGGTATTTAGCCTTGGAGGGTGGTCCCCCCTGCTTCCGACGGGATTTCGCGTGTCCCGCCGTACTCCCGGTTTCCTGGCCGAGTCCAGTGCGTTTCCCGTACGGGACGCTCGCCCTCTCTGGTGGCCCGTTCCAGTGGCCTTCCGGTACGCGCTGGATTGCTGACTCGGTCCGGGCACTGCCGTCCCCAGTCCAGGTCCGTCCAACCCCGTCCACCCATCGCCGGCAGGCTGTACCAGGTGGCCGGTTTCGGCTCCTCCCGTTTCGTTCGCCACTACTCCGGGAATATTCTCTTTTCCTCGAGGTACTGAGATGTTTCAGTTCCCCCGGTGCCCTTCTCCTGGCCTATGTGTTCAGCCAGGGATGACGGAGGTCCACCTCCGCCGGGTTGCCCCATTCGGACATCCTCGGATCGTCGCGTGCCCGCCGCTCCCCGAGGCGTATCGTCGCGTGGCCACGTCCTTCTTCGGCCGCAGGCGCCAAGGCATCCACCGTGTGCCTTCCGTGCGGATCTTCGAAACGCCACGCTGGCGTCGTCCCCGCCCGGATCCCACGTCACGTGGGTCGTTCGTTTCCTCAATCTGCGCTGCATCCACCCCTGTCCCGCGCGCGTCTCCCGGCCACCGTGTCCCACCAGGGAACCCGCTACGCCAACGAAACGGCGACGACCCAGAGCATGGGTGTCAGTCAGAACGATGCCGGTCTCCCGACCGCATCGTCATGCGCATCCTCACTTGGTAAGGTGCTCCGGTGGAGCTGCGGGGAGTCGAACCCCGGACCTCCGCCGTGCAAAGGCGGCGCTCTCCCAACTAAGCTACAGCCCCGTTGTGGACATCCGCGCCACCCATGCTGCGTCCGTGTGGACGTGGTGGGCGTTCGTGGACTCGAACCACGGGCCTCACCCTTATCAGGGGTGTGCTCTAACCAGCTGAGCTAAACGCCCCGCCTGTCGGCGAAGCTTCTCGCCAACTGAGCCGTGATGCCAAACGGAAGGGAACTCGGGATGTGGGGGAACCAGTGTCCCAGGACGGCGATCGCCCCTGCCACCGCACCGGCCTGCGCCCGCGCCCTCCCCGAACTCGCGTTCGGCTCCTCAGGCGGCGGGGGATGCAACCCCGGTCGGCGGTCATCACGGTGCGACCGTTGACCATGGAAGGGATGTCCTGCATGTCCACGAACGTGGTGCAGGCACCCAACTCCCTAGAAAGGAGGTGATCCAGCCGCAGCTTCCGCTACGGCTACCTTGTTACGACTTCGTCCCAGTCACCAACCCCACCCTCGGCGGCTGCGTCCCAATGGGTTCGCCCACCGACTTCAGGTGTTGCCGGCTCCCGTGACGTGACGGGCGGTGTGTACAAGGCCCGGGAACATATTCACCGCGGCAATGCTGATCCGCGGTTACTAGCAACTCCGCCTTCATGAGGGCGAGTTGCAGCCCTCAATCTGAACTGAGACCGGGTTTGGGGGATTGGCTCCGCGTTACCGCTTGGCAGCCCACTGTCCCGGCCATTGTAGCGTGTGTGTCGCCCACGGTGTAAGGGCCATGCTGACTTGACATCATCCCCACCTTCCTCCGGTTTGGTCCGGCAGTCTCGCTAGACACACCATGGTAACTAGCGACGAGGGTTGCGCTCGTTGCGGGACTTAACCCAACATCTCACGACACGAGCTGACGACAGCCATGCAGCACCTGTCTCACCGCTCCCGAAGGCACTCCACCCTTTCAGGCAGATTCGGTGGACGTCAAACCGTGGTAAGGTGTTGCGCGTTGCGTCGAATTAAACCACACGCTCCGCTGCTTGTGCGGGCCCCCGTCAATTCCTTTGAGTTTTAGCCTTGCGGCCGTACTCCCCAGGCGGGGCACTTACTGCGTTAGCGCCGGCACGGCAGGGGTCAACTCCCGCCACACCTCGTGCCCATCGTTTACTGCGTGGACTACCGGGGTATCTAATCCCGTTCGCTCCCCACGCCTTCGCGCCTCAGCGTCAGGTCAGGTCCAGGCGGCCGCCTTCGCCACTGGTGTTCCTCCGGATCTCTACGCATTTCACCACTACACCCGGAATTCCACCGCCCTCTCCCTGCCTCCAGCCAATCCATCTCGACGGACCCTCCCCCGTTGAGCGGGGGGCTTTCACCGCCGATGCGATCGGCCGCCTGCGCGCCCTTTACGCCCAGTAACTCCGGACAACGCTCGGCCCCTACGTCTTACCGCGGCTGCTGGCACGTAGTTAGCCGGGCCTTCTTCCAGGGGTACCGTCACTGGCTTCGTCCCCCTGAAAAGCGGTTTACACCCCGAAGGGCGTCATCCCGCACGCGGCGTTGCTCCGTCAGGCTTGCGCCCATTGCGGAAAATTCCTTGCTGCTGCCTCCCGTAGGAGTCGGGGCCGTGTCTCAGTCCCCGTGTGGCTGGTCGTCCTCTCAGACCAGCGACCGATCATCGCCTTGGTAGGCCGTTACCCCACCAACCAGCTAATCGGACGCAGCCCCCTCCAGGTGCGACTTCCAAAGAAGCCTTTCCTCACTCCGGTCTCCCCAAGTGAGCGTATGCGGTCTTACACCCCGTTTCCGAGGCCTATCCCCCACACCAGGGCAGGTTAGCTACGTGCTCCTCACCCGTCCGCCACGGTCGACCACCAAGGTGGCTCCCGTTCGACTTGCATGCATTAGGCACGCCGCCAGCGTTGATCCTGAGCCAGGATCAAACTCTCCATCAAAATCCATATCTCGTACTTGTTGCAGGTCCCAGAACTCAGACCCGGCCTGTCTCTCGACACGCCAGATCCCGCTCCTCCACAGACCCACGAGCTCGCACTCTTGCTCGGCATCACGGCTCAGTTGGTAAGGTGCTTCACACCGACATTCACCCCGGCCCGACAACCAAAACGGCCAGCCTTGCGTCATGCCGACGCAGACCAGCTGAGTCGTCCACCGCACCGTGGTGAAGCCTCGGAAGTATAGCCACCACACGCAGCCACGTCAAGGCCAATCAGAACCTGTTTGCAGCCGTTCGGAAACTGGCTCGGGCGGCGCGTGACTCGCGGATCGTGATTGACTGCCATCTTGACGAACGCCTCTAATACAGGTAGCGTGCAGCCGCAACGCGCAATATCAGGGTGAGGGAGGCGGAGCGATTCGCCGGGAGAGGTTTCGAGGGAGGAACGCCGTCAGCAGACGTCACTTCGTCACTCGTTGGACGTGAGAGGATCGGCATACTATGGACCTGAACTACACCGCAGAAGATCAGGCTTATCGCGCCAAGGTTCGCGCCTGGTTTGAAGAGAACTTGCCGAGCGAACCGCTGCGCACGCTCGAAGATCGACGCGCCTGGCATCGCAAGCTCTACGAGGCCGGGTTCATCGGCATGGGCTGGCCGAAGGCCTACGGTGGGCAGGAAGCTCGCCCGATGGAGCAGGCGATCGTTGGCGAGGAGATGGCGCGCGTCAACGCCCCGGCTGGCGTCGGCGGTCTCGGTATCTCGATCGTCGGACCGACGATCATCCACCATGGCACCGAAGACCAGAAGCAGCGCTTCGTCAAGAACATCCTGACCGGCGAGGAGATCTGGTGCCAGCTCTACTCCGAGCCGAATTCGGGCTCGGACCTGGCGTCACTCCAGTGCCGCGCCGATATCGACGGCGACGAGTTCGTCATCAACGGCCAGAAGATCTGGAACAGTGGCGCACACATCTCTGACTGGGGGCTGATGCTAGCCCGCACCGATCGTAGTGCGTCGAAGCACCAGGGTATCTCCTGCATCCTTATAGATATGAAGGATCCCGGGGTTGAGGTGCGTCCGCTGAAGCAGATCAGCGGCAGCAGCGAGTTCTCGGAAGTCTTCTTCTCGGACGTGCGTGTGCCGGCCGACAATCTGATCGGCGAGTTGAACGCCGGTTGGCAGATCGCGCAGACGACGCTCGGCTACGAGCGCGGTGGCAACACACTCTCTCGTGTCTCGCGCCTGCAGGTGCAGTACGCGCGCCTGCTGGAGGTCGTACAGCAGCTTGAGTACGCCGGTGGCAAGGCGATCGATGATCCGATCGTCCGTCAGAAGCTCGGCGCAATCGCCGCTGATATCGAAGTGCTGCGCTACGCGTCGCTGCGGATTCTCAGCCGATTGGAAAAGGGTCAGCGACCCGGCCCGGAAGCGTCCATCGCCAAGCTGCACTACTCCGAGCTGGACAAGCGCGTCCAGGAAGTCATCCTCGACATCCTCGGCCCGTATGGCCAGCAGCTGGATAACCTGCCGGAGGTGCTTCGCGCCGATGGCGGCGGCCTGCCGAGTGGCGAAGACGACGCCGGTGCCTGGAGCTACCCGTACGTCTGGTCGCGGGCCGGCACGATCTACGCCGGTTCGTCCGAGATTCAGAAGAACATCATCGGCGAGCGCGTGCTGGGCTTGCCGAAAGAGGTCCGTGCAGACCGAATTGCCGCAGCGCAGGCCGCGGCTGGTGGTGAGGGAGGACGTTAGATGGATTTCGACTTCACTGAAGATCAGGGAATGCTGCGCAATCTCGCGCGTGAGTTCCTGACCGAGCAGGTGCCGGTCAAGCAGGTCCGCGACATGATGGACGACGAGCGCGGCTATGACACGTCGGTCTACACCCAGCTGATGGGCCTCGGCATCACGCAGTTCCCGGAAGAGTACGGTGGTGGCGGCCTCGGCATGATCGAGCAGGCCATCATTCTCGAAGAGATGGGCCGCATTCCCTATCCGGGTCCGTACTTCGCCTCGGTGATCCTTGCCGGCACGGCGCTGATGCACTCCGGCGATGACAACGCCAAGGCGCGCTATCTGCCGGATCTCGCTAATGGCGACCTCACCGCAACGCTGGCGATTATGGAAGACGCGATCGACTGGTCGCCCGAGGATGTGTCGACGACCGTGGCGCGTGACGGCGACAATCTGGTGCTGAACGGCACGAAGCGGTTCGTCCCGTTTGGTCAGAGCGTCGATGTCATCATCGTCGCCTGCCGCGTCGAGGGCACGTCCGGGGCTGAAGGTGTTTCGCTCGTCGCGGTGCCGCGCGACGCGGCCGGGCTTAGCGTCGAGCCGACGACCATGCTTGACATGACCTCGAAGGTCGCGACATTGACGTTTGATGGCGTCAAGGTGGCGGCTGAAAACATGATCGGTGCGGAGGGCGGCGCGGCGGCTGTGCTCGAGACAGTGCTGCGTGTTGCTGCGGTCGGCGCGGCGGCTGAGATGCTCGGCGCATCGCGGAAGTCGCTTGAGATGTCGTCCGATTACGCCAAGGTGCGCAAGCAGTTCGGACAGTTCATCGGGCAGTTCCAGGCAGTCAAGCACAAACTGGCCGAGATGCTGGAGCTGGTTGAGAACTCGCACGCTGCCGTCTACTACGCAGCCTGGGCGCTGGATGCTGACGCTGCTGACGCGGCGCTGGCGGCGTCAGTCGCGAAGTCCATGCTCAACGAAGCGTCCAAGCGAGTATGTGGTGAGGCCATTCAGGTCCACGGCGGCATCGGCTACACCTGGGAATACGACCTGCACCTGTACTGGAAGCGGGCCAAGCACCTTGAGCCGCTCTACGGCGACACGGTCTACCATCGCGAGCGTGTTCTCGAGGAATCTCTCGCGCAACACGCAACCACCTAGAGCGTCGGAGGAGCAATGTCATCATCACCTGTTGGCGCGCTGCTGGTTGGTAGCGTGCCGCTCGCTGACAGTGAACAGGTCTTCCGTGCCGCAGCCGAGATCCTTGGAGATCGGCTGCGGCGCGTGCCGGATGGTGAGACCGGCGACCGAACCAACTGGATCGGCTGGCAGTTTGCGGTCATGGCGCAGACACCGGGCATTGAGCGCGTCCCGACGCAGGATGACGCCTATACCTCGCTGCCGTTGTTCCGGCTGGCCGGCTCGGCAGATGATGTTACCTTCGGCAACCTCGGCTATGCCGATGCCGCGCTTGCCTCCTGGGAGGTGTTCAAGGGGTTGCAGGCGGACGGCGCGATCCCGGCGCACGTGAAGTTCCAGGTCAGTCTGCCGACGCCGCTTGCGCCGGTAGCAGGTTTCGTCACGCCGGAGAATCAGGCGGCGGTCGAAGGACCGTACGAGCAGCGCCTGATGCACGAGCTCGGCCAGATTCTGGACGCGATCCCCCACGATCAGCTGGCTATCCAGTGGGACGTGGCGGTCGAGTTCGGCATTCTGGAGCGCAGCTTCCCGTCGTTCCTCTGGGAGCTCGGGGATGGCATGGTTGATTCGATCGTCGAGCGGCTCATCCGCTACTGCGGGCAGGTGCCGGATGACGTCGATCTGGGCATCCACCTGTGCTACGGCGATGCCGGACACAAGCACTTCAAGGAACCGCAAGACACCAGCCTGCTGGTGGAGGTGGCGAACAAGGTGTCGGCCGGCGTCAGCCGTTCGATCGCCTGGCTGCATCTGCCGGTTCCGCGGGATCGTGACGATGACGCCTACTTCGCCCCGCTCGAGCAGATGCAGCTGCACCCCGAGACTGAGCTCTATCTCGGCCTCGTCCACACCACAGGCGGTGTCGAAGGGACCCAACGACGCATCGAGACGGCGCAGCGGCACGTGGCGAACTTCGGTGTCGCCACGGAGTGCGGCTTCGGACGTCGGCCGAGCGAGACGGTGCGCGACCTGATGCAGATTCACGCGGACGTGTCGTCGCCAATCGAACCAAATGCAGGAGGACAGACGGATGAGTGAGGCAGAAGCCACGAAGGTCGTCCGCAGTGTCGCGGAGCTGAAAGAGCTGATCGGCCAGGAGCTTGGCGTCAGCGAATGGGTCGAGATTGATCAGGAACGCGTCAACGCGTTCGCCGATGCGACCGGCGATCATCAGTACATTCACGTCGATCCAGAGCGTGCGAAGCAGACGTTCTTCGGCGGTACCGTCGCGCACGGTTATCTGACGCTGTCGCTGATCCCCTATCTCAGTGGATTGCGCGACGGCGTCAAGATCGAGCTCGGCGGCCGGATGGGTGTCAACTACGGACTGAACAAGGTGCGGTTCCCTGCGCCGGTGCCGGTCGGCAAGCGCATCCGCTCGCGCCACAAGCTCGTCGCCGTTGAAGAGATCGGCGACAAGGCTGTGCAGATGACCAACGAAGTCACGATTGAAGTCGAGGGACAGGACAAGCCGGCCTGTGTCGCTGAGACGCTTGGTCGCACCTACTTTTAGCGAAACGTCGTTCTAACAGGAAGCGAGCGCTGGGCGAGTGGACATTCTCGACCGCTTGCTTGGTCATGATTACGCCACGACACGTGAGCTCCTGCATCAGGCGCGACAGGCAACGGATGAGCAGCTTGATCGGGTGTTCCCCGTTGATGACCGCAGCGTTCGCCAGACGTTCGCCCACATGATCGAGAACGTCGCGATCTGGAGCGACCTGATCGCCGAGCGCCCGGTGGAGCGCAACCCGCTCGATCTCTCGCTCGATGGGCTGCTGCGCACTCACGAGCAGACCTATGCCGCCTTCGCCGATCTCTCGCGGCGCATCCAGAGCGAGGATCGGCTGGACGAGGTGTTCGTCGATACGCTGGATGTGCCACCGACTGAGAAGCGGTTCGGCGGCGCGATCGTCCACATCGTGACGCACAACATGCATCACCGGGCGCAGCTCATCTGGATGCTGGGGCAGCTCGGTGTTCCGGATGTCATCGAAGGGGATGCGCTCTCGTGGGAATCGGCCCACGCGGCGATCGGTAGACACGGGGACGACGATATCTTCGAGTAGCGTCGTGGACGCGCGGGGAGTGATGAGGAGGATGGAGTGACAGCATCGCAGGTCTCGAACACGCCAAAACCAGGGGATGATCCCGTCGCCTTTCGGCAGGCAATGGACGCGCTCTTTCACCCGAAGTCGATCGCGATTGTTGGCGCGTCGCAGCGTCCCGGATTCGCCAACTCGATCCAGCGTCTGATCCTGAAGGGTGGCTACGAAGGTCAGGTCTACGGCGTCAACCCGCGCTACGACGACGTCATGGGCTGCCCGTGCTACCCGTCGATCGACGCGATTCCCGGCGGGGTCGACAAGGTGATTGTCGTCGTGCCGAGCCAGTTCGTCATGGATGTGCTGGGACAGGCAGAGCGCGCCGGAGCCAAAGCAGTCAACATCATCACCAGCGGCTTCGGCGAGCAATCCGACGAGCACGCCTCCGACCGCCAGCAGGAGATCCGCGACTTCGCCGATCGCACCGGCATCCGCATTGTCGGGCCGAACTGTCTGGGCATCATCAGCACGCCAGCCAAGATGATCGCCAAGTCGGGGCCGTACGACGTCGTCCACCGCGGGCCGGTTGGCATCGTCTTCCAGAGCGGACTGCTGGCCTACAGCGCCGTCATCCCGCCGACCGATCGCCAGTTCGGCTACTCCTACGTCGTCACAACCGGCAACGAGGCGGATCTCGATGCGACCGACTTCATGCGCTATTACGTCGAGGACGACGAGACGCGCATCATCGGCTGCTTCATCGAGCAGTTCCGAGACGCTGACAAGCTGCGGGCGGTGGCGCGTATGGCCGCCGAGGCCGGCAAGCCGCTCGTTGTGCTGAAGATCGGGCGCTCCGAGGGTGGCCAGCGCGCGGCCCGCGCGCACACTGGCTCGCTGGTCGGGTCGGACGAAGTGATCGATGCGGTGATGCGCAA
This sequence comes from Thermomicrobiales bacterium, assembly GCA_023954495.1. Lineage (NCBI taxonomy): Bacteria > Pseudomonadati > Thermomicrobiota > Thermomicrobia > Thermomicrobiales > Thermomicrobiales bacterium. The sequence goes on from JAMLIA010000018.1 coordinate 30,416, forward strand.
GGAAGGCATCATCCGCGTCTACAACCTCGACGAGATGATCGAGACGTTGGCGGCGTTCCATTCGCGCACGCTACCGAAAGCCAACGGCGTCGGCACGATCTTCGTCTCTGGCGGCGCTGGTGGGCTCATCTCCGACCTGAGCCAGGATCTCGGCATCAACCTCCCGGCATTGGCCGAGCACACCGCCGAGCGACTGCACGACATCATCCCGGCCTACGGCACCGTCGGGAACCCGCTCGACACGACCGGCCAGGTCGCGCAGCAGCCGGAAATCATGGCTGGCGTGCTGGAGGCGATGGCCGAAGACCCCAACATCAACACCGTCATCTACGGCCAGGCGTTCCCGAACGTTGTCGATCTCGATAGCCCGGTCGGTCGGGTCATGAAAGAGATCCCGGACAAGTACCCCGACAAGGTCTTCCTGATCCTCTCGCTTGTTGCCGGCAAGATGCACGAGGGTTTCCGGGGCGATCAGCCGCCGGTCGAGCCGACGCCGACCTGGAACGGCATCCCGTTCCTGCAGGGCGCTGAGAATGGCCTAAGGGCTGTCCGCGCGCTGAACCAGTACGCCGACTTCCAGCGCAAGCGCGCAGACTCGCCGCCGCAGGACGCCAAGCCGTCGGCGGTGGCCGAGCAGGCGCAAGCAATCGTTCGCGCAGCCAACGGGCAGCCGCTGGTTGAGCGCGAGGCCAAGGACCTGCTCAAGCTCTACGACATCCCGGTCACCGGCGAGCAACTGGCGACGAGCGCCGACGAGGCGGTCGCGGCGGCGCAGGAGATCGGCTATCCGGTTGTGCTGAAGATCGAGTCGCCGGACATCGCTCACAAGACCGAAGCCGGTGGCGTGCTGCTGAACATCGATAGTGACGATGCTGTTCGCGATGGATATGCGAAGATCATCGCAGCAGCAGCGGCCTACGATGCTGATGCGCAGATCAATGGTGTACTCGTCCAGCAGATGATCTCCGGCGGACACGAGGTAATACTCGGCATGACGCAGGACCCGACCATGGGACCGGCTGTCGCCGTTGGACTGGGTGGCATCTTCGTCGAGATCCTCAAGGATGTCGTGCTTGAAGCGCCGCCAGTGACCAGCGCGCAGGGCCGCGAGATGCTCGGTCGCTTGCGCGGACGGGCGATCCTTGAGGGCGCGCGCGGTGCGGCAGCAGCCGATCTCGACGCGGTCGCCGGGATCATCGAGAAGTTCGGGCAGCTCTGTATCGACTTGCGCGATGATGTGGCCGAGATCGACATCAATCCGCTGCTTGTCTTTGACGACGGGCAGGGCGCCTGCGTCGTCGATTGCCTGATCGTGCCGTCGGCCTCGGCTGATGGTGGTGGGAACTAGAATGAGGCAGCTTGAGCTTCGGGAAGCGGGTCGGAGTCTTCTCCGATGTGCATGGGTCAACGAGGATGCTCGGGCGAGCGCTCGAGATCTGTGCGAGTGAGGAGGTAGAGACGATCGCCCTGCTCGGCGATCTGTTCGATCGCTCGGAGCAGGCCGACGCCTGCGTCGCGCTGATGGTCGGCTGGCAGGTCATCGGGGTCTATGGCAATCACGAGCGCGAGGTCGCGCTGGCTGCCGCCGCCGGTGAGGTTGATCTGCTGCCGGAGACAATCACACTGTTGAGCGCGCTCGAAGAGGAAGTGCGGATCGGCGATATCCGCCTGACGCACGAGATCCAGCACTGGGGTCAGATCGACCCGGTAGCGCGGATGTTCGGCGGGCATCGCAATGAGCATGAAGACGACCCGGCTGCGCGGTTGACCTTCACTGGCCATACGCATTTTCGGCAGGCACGCGACGAACGTGGGCTGCTGGAGATCGGTCGCGGCAACGTCTCTATCCTGCGAGAACGGCGCTATCTGTTCAATCCGGGAGCGCTTCAGATCGGGCAATTTGTTATCTGGGATCGCGAAGCCCGGCGGGTGCAGTTCCGCCATGTCGAGTGGTAGAGGGCACCTCGTCGGCACGCAAGCAAGGGAGTAGCCGATGGGGAGGCTTGAAGGCAAGGTTGCGCTGGTAACTGGCGCCGGTCGTGGCATCGGACGCGGCGTCGCGATGCTGCTGGCATCTGAGGGCGCCAGCGTCGTCGTGAACGACCCGGTACCGGCCTCGGCGGCGAGCGCGGACGTCTCAATCGCGCAGCAGGTCGTCTCCGAGATCGAGGCCGCCGGTGGTACGGCGATGGCCAACACGGATTCGATTACTGATTACGACGCCGTCGGAGAGATGGTGCAGGGCGCGATTGATCGCTACGGCAAGCTCGATATCGTCGTCAATGTCGCCGGAATCCTCCGTGACCGCATGATCTTCAACATGGACGAGGCCGAGTGGGACGCGGTGATAGCGGTTCACCTGCGCGGCACGTTCAACACCTGCCGCCACGCCTCGGCGCATTTCCGCGAACGGCGCGAAGGTGGACGGATTATCAACTTCTCGTCGACATCGGCCTGGGGCAGCCCCGGCCAGCCGAACTACGCGGCGGCCAAGTACGGCATCCTCGGCCTGACGGCGGTGCTGGCCAACAGCATCAACCGCTACGGTGCGACGGCCAACGCCATCCTGCCCTACGCGGCGACCCGCATGATCGACTCGACGCCGCGTGCCGAGAAAGTGCGCGAGGAGACCGGCAAGCTGCCCAGCGAGCTGGCGATTGGTAGCGAGGGCGATCCGGCGAACGTTGCGCCGATGGTCACCTACCTCGCCACCGACGAGGCCCAGAACATCAATGGGCACTTCTTCGGCGTCGGTGGCTACGGGATCAACCTGTATTCGCACTGGGAGCTGGGCGGCGTTCTGCAGGCCGACCGCCGCTGGACGGTGCAGGAACTGATCGATCTGTTCCCGAAGACCATCGGCGAGAACGTCGTGCCGCCGGAGCCGGTCGAGGCCAATGGCCGCAAGCTGAACGGCGCAGCGGCCCAGCAGCTCGACCCATCGACCTGGACGTCACTGTCGGACAGCATCACCTACTGGGAGCGGCAGCTCTACTACGATGCACGCCGCCAGCAGCGGCCGAGCGAATCGTAGGAGGGGGAACGAGCATGGGAGTACTGGACGGAAAGGTCGCGCTGGTAACCGGCGCAGGACGTGGCATCGGGCGCGGCATCGCCCACCTGCTGGCATCTGAGGGTGCGTCGGTCGTCGTCAACGACCTCGGCGCATCGCTCGATGGCGAAGGCATCGACACCGGGCCGGCAGCAACGGTCGTCAAGGAGATCACCGAGGCGGGCGGCACAGCTGTCGCCAACACCGATTCGGTGACCGACTACGAGGCCGCGCAGGGCATGGTCCAGCAGGCGGTCGATACCTACGGCAAGCTTGACATTCTGGTGAATGTCGCCGGAATTCTCCGCGACCGCATGATCTTCAACATGAGCCCCGAGGAGTGGGACGCGGTCATCGCTGTCCACCTCAAGGGCACGTTCAACACATCGAAGTGGGCGTCGGTTCACTTCCGCGAGCGCCGCGAGAGCGGACGCATCATCAACATGTCATCGAACTCGGCGTTCGGCGCACCGGGGCAGCCGAACTACGCGGCGGCCAAGTCGGGCATCATCGGCCTGACGCTCGTCTGCGCAGCGTCGCTCAGCCGCTATGGCGTCACCGCCAACGCGATCCTGCCCAGCGGCTCGACCCGGATGATCGACTCGATCCCCCGCGCCGTCGAGGCCGTCGCCCACACCGGCAAGCTGCCGAGCGAGCTGGCGATCGGCACCGAGAAGGACCCGGACAACGTCGCACCACTCGTCGGCTTCCTGGCCAGCGATGCGGCGAGCCACGTCAACGGGCAGGTATTCGGCTCGTTCGGCTATAACGTCACGCTGATGTCGCAACCGAAGATCATCCGCACGATCCAGAACACACAGCGCTGGACAGTCGATGAGCTGGTCGATATCGTGCCGCGCGCCTTCGGACCGGAGTTCGTTGGTCAGGCAAACATGCCTGGCATTACGTCGAACATCAACGCACTGCCGGACGACCAGTGGGTCGAGATTGCGGCTGGTCTACGTGCCTGGACGACGACACTTGAGCCATATGGCGAACTTGTCTGGTAGGGCCGTCAGGCCAGCCTGACGCGCAGCGGGCGGAACCTGAGAGGAACATCGGTGAACGATCGAGTATTGATGCAGGACTTCTCCGACAAGATCGTTGAGATGGTCGAACGTATCCTCGCCTGCTGCGAGGGTCTCGATGAAGCCGGGATCAACTGGAAGCCGGACGCGCCGGACACGAACAGCATCTATGTGCTGGCGACGCACACGATGGGGAATGTGCGCCAGAATGTACTGGCTGTGCTCGGTGACCAGGAGGATCAGCGCGATCGTGACTCCGAGTTCGTCGCTGCCGGCGACAGTGCCGCAGAGCTTCAGGGCCAGTGGGCGGAGCTGAAGCCGCAGGTGCAGGAGACGCTGGCTCGGCTCGGCACGAAAGACCTGGAACGCGTCCACGCCCACCCGCGGCGCGGCACGATGACCGGTCAGCAGGTGCTGATGCTGGCGGCGACGCACGCTGGTGAGCACGCAGGACAGGCGGAACTGACGCGCGACCTGTATGTCGCTCAGCGATAGAGAACCTGACAATCTGGAATTGGGAAATCGACTGGTGCGCCGCTTGTGGCGTGCCAGTCGCGAGGGAAGGAGACCGGAGTGACCGTCAGCTTGAATGGCAAGACCGCCATTGTCGGCGTGGCCGAGTCCGATCAGCTCGGCAGGCTCCCCGACAAGCCGGCGATCATGCTGCACGCCGAAGCGGCGCGCAACGCGCTCGCCGATGCGGGACTGACCAAGGATGATGTCGACGGCCTGTTTACCGCCGGCATCTCGACATTGGAACTCGGCGAATATCTGGGCATCGAGCCGAAGGTGACCGACACGACGTCGGTCGGCGGCTCATCGTTCGTCATCCACATCGCCCACGCTGCGGCGGCGATCGCCACCGGCCGCTGCGAGGTCGCGCTCGTTACCCACGGCGAGAGTGGTCGCTCGCGCGTTGGCCAGTTGCCGTATCCATACTCGGCGCAGTCGCTCCGTGGCCAGTTCGAGGGGCCGTACGGGCTGCCCTCGCCGGTCGGTGCATACGCCATGGCCGCGACGCGGCACATGCACGAGTTCGGCACGACGCACGAACAGCTCGCCGAGATCGCCGTCGCTACCCGCAAGTGGGCGATGATGAACCCCAAGGCGATGATGCAGGATCCGATCACGATTCAGGATGTCCTCGAATCGCGCCCGATCACCTACCCGTTCAACCTGCTCGACTGCTGCCTCGTCACCGATGGTGGTGGTGCCTATGTTATGACAAGCGTCGAGCGCGCCAAGTCGCTGAAGCAGACGCCGGTTGTTGTCCTCGGCGTCGGCGAGGGTCACGACCACTCGCTGATCTCGCAGATGCCGAGCTACACCAGCTTCGCCGCCAAGCACTCAGGCCAGCGCGCGTTCGAGATGTCTGGCATCAGCCGTGACGAGATCGACATCGCCATGGTCTACGACTCGTTCACCTACACCGTCCTGCTCTCGCTCGAGGAGCTGGGCTTCTGCGGCAAGGGTGAGGGCGGCGACTTCGTCTCCAACCAGCGCACCGCGCCGGGCGGCGACTTCCCGATGAATACCAACGGTGGCGGCCTGTCCTACTGCCATACTGGCATGTACGGCATGTTCGCCGTCATCGAGGGCGTCCGCCAGTTGCGCCACGACTACGCCGATCAGGGCCAGCGCCAGGTCAAGGACGCCAAGCTCGGCATCGTCCACGGCACAGGTGGCGTTCTGTCGTCGGCCGGCACGGCGATTCTGGCTCGCGGTTAGTCGCGCAGACTGTTGAGGAGATAAAGACATGGCCGATTACAAGAAGCCGCTGCCAACGCCCGATCCGGTGACCCAGCCGTTCTGGGATAGCCTCAAGCAGCACGAGATGAAGATCCAGCGCTGCAATGACACGGGCAAGTACTTCTTCTACCCGCGTGGCCTGAGCCCGTTCACGCTCTCGGACAACATCTCCTGGGAGACCGTCTCGGGCAAGGGCACCGTCCACGCCTTCACGATCGTCTACAACCAGCGCGCGCCGGGCTTCGCCGAAGAGGTTCCCTACGTCGTCGCGATGGTCGAGCTCGATGAGGGCGCGCGGATGATGTCAAACCTCGTCCAGGTCGAGGCCGACCCCGAGCACGTCAAGATCGGCATGCCGGTCGAGATCGTCTACGAGGACGCCACCGACGAGATCACCCTGCCGAAGTTCAAGCCGGCTGGGTAGCCGCAAACTCATCCGACGATCTGAGAGGCCAATCCCAGTCAGTGGGATTGGCCTCATTGTTCTCCGTCGCTCGGCGGGGATTATCGGTGTCAAACCGTCCGACTGTTGGCGGCGGCAGCCACCAACTTCTTCTGTCATTTCGAGCGAGCACGCGAGAAATCTCCCCTGCGTTGGACTGGCACGAACGGGTGGGAGATCTCTCACTGTGGTTCGAGATGACAGAGGTCAGAGTCAGTTGCCAATCCGACACTCTGTCGCTTTCGCACCCCTTCACCGCTCGCCGACTGGCACCCATCTCTGATTCTCCGGTCCCACATACACGGACTGCGCGGGCGGATGATGCGCCGGTTTCCAGCGTCGAAGTAGTGCGCCAGCCAACCGACCATTCGCCGGCTGACGCCGAATGTCGGCGCGAACTGCTCGGTCTGCAAATCCAGCTATGCAGCAGGAGAGCGGTGTAGTACTCGACGCCTGTCTGTAGCCGCCGTCCCGGCTTGTACCCTCCAGCAAGCGCAGCGCGATCTGTTCGACGCCCATTGCTCGTAGAGCGCCGGGTCACGTCCGGGCGGCGTCCAGCCAGCATTACGCCGCGCCGAGCACGTCCGCACGCGGGTCGCGCACCTTGTAGACGCGGTGACCGAAGCCCATCAGGCGAGCGCCGCGTTCCAGTCGAGCGCGCAGGTCGGCTTCGGCCCGATCGAGGCCGCTGATCTCGAAGACCATGTCGAGCGCCGGTCCGGGTGTCGCCACCATGCAGCGGACCTTTCAATGCGCCGACCGCGCCAGTCACCGCCGAAACCAGGTCCGAATGCGTCGCGATGATGACGCGCGCCGCGAACGTCGAGGCGTTCAGTCCGTGATCGACGACCGTATTCAGGTATGTCTCCAGCGCTCGGACGCTGGCATCATCTGGCCGCTGGCCGGTCAGCATCCAGAGATAGTTCGCCGTATGACCGAGTGTTGTGTCTGGCGTGATTGGCTGGTTCCCGGACGCGAGCTGCGCGTAGGTCGCGACGATGGTCGCAACCTGAGCAATCAGCGTCAGTGCGAGGTCCTGCGAAGTGGAATCTGTGTCGCTCGCTCCCATCCCCAACGTGCCGACTGCAATGCGGAGCGCGTCCATCGGCGGTGTCTTCTGCGCTGCAGCTGTCACAAGGATTGCCTGTGTCGCCTCCGGCAATGCGCGGCGGGCGGCGAGGCTCGATTGCAGCGCCTCCAGCTCAGCGGTGTTTGGCAGGCGATCGTTGAACAGGAGGAATATGACCTCCTCGAACGTCGCGTTTGGCGCGAGCTCCTCAACCGGATAGCCGGCGATAATCAGCTTCCCCGCCTCGCCATCAACGCTACTCAGATGTGTTGCAGCGGCGACGATTCCTTCAAGCCCGGCATGTACCTGTGCTGTTGACATCGTATGCACCCTTCTCGATCGGCAGATAGCCGATGTGTTCATCGTTCTGGGTGTAGTAACCTTCGGTCCATATAGATTGTCAATCTTGATCAGGAAATCAATATATGTATATGGAGGCTCACTGTGAGTGATGCATCGACCGACTCCCGCTATCTGACTGCGGCTGAGGCGGCTGCCGAGCTCGGTATCACGACCTCAACGCTCTACGCCTACGTCAGCCGCGGCCTGATCGCATCCGAGCCGGCCCCCGGCGACGTGCGCGCGCGGCGCTATCGTGTTGAGGACGTGCGTCGCCTCCGCGAGCGGCAGGACGTGCGGCGCAACCCGACTGGTTCGGTCCGCGAGGCGCTGAGCTTCGGGGTGCCCTTGCTTGAATCGGCGATCACGCTCATCGACGATGGTCGGCTCTGGTATCGCGGGCAGGACGCGATTGCGCTGGCCCGCGAGCGATGCTTCGAGGACGTCATCGCGTTGCTCTGGGCCGAGGAGTCCGCGTCGCAGCCACCGATCAGCCAGCCGATTCCCGCACTCGCCCCGCCGCCAGAGCTTGAACCGATCGCCGCCCTGCAGTGGGTGCTCCCCATGCTTTCGGCCAGCGACCCTACGGCCTACGATCGCACCCCGTCGGCGGTTGTCCGGGCAGGTTGGTGGATCTTGCATGCGTTCGTCGATGTGCTCACAGGTGATTCACTTCCGGACTCCCCGATTGCGTCTCGCATCGCGACCGCATGGGCGCCGGGCTCGCCGGAACTCGCTCGCCTGCTGGATGCTGCGTTGATCCTCTGGGCGGATCACGAGCTGAACGTTTCGTCGTTCACCGTGCGCTGCATCATGTCCGCCGGGGCACCGCTCTACGCCGCCATTTCGGGCGGACTTGCCGCATTGCAGGGAGTGAAGCACGGCGGGATGACGTTACGGGTCGACGCGCTGCTGGACGAGATCGGTACGCCGGAGCGCGCGAGAAGTGTCGTCGCCGGACGACTCCGGCGTGGCGACGGCTTGCCCGGCTTCGGCCATCGCCTCTATCCCAGCGGCGACCCGCGTGCGGCGTTGCTGCTGGAGTTGCTCGACGCAGCAATCGGGGATACGGAAATCGGCGCTCTCGGCCGTGCCACCATCGCGGCCGCTGCTGAGGTTGGACTCGTGCCGGTCATTGATCTGGCGATGGTGCTGCTGGCGCGCGCCTATGCGATGCCGCCCGGCGCTCCGCTGGCGCTGATGGCCGTCGGTCGGACGGCTGGCTGGGTAGCGCACGCGCTGGAAGAGAACGAGCGCGACAGGCTGATCCGCCCGCGCGCTCGCTACACTGGACCGCTGCCGAGCTAGTTGTTCGACTCTCCGGCCTGCATCGCTCGACCAACATAGGCGAACAGCTCTTTGTCGATCGACTCGCCGGTCGGCATCGTGTCTTCATTGTCGTAGAAGGACTGCACCGACTTCGTTATGCCGGGATTGCCGCCGGTGAACTCGGCGACGAGCCCGCGCCAGCGCACCATCAGTGCCTGCACTTCGGCATCGCCGGGATCAGCGCCCGCCTCCATCTTGGCGCGCACCGCAGCCATCAGCTGCGGCCACTCCGCTTCGACCTCCTGTATGCGCTCCTCACCGACTTCCTCACGGCGCTTGCGCAGCCATTCCAGCTGCTCTTCGCTGTAGTACTTCTCGACCATGCTCATCGCCTCCATCGTCGTAACCAGTGTGTCGGTCGTGATTGCTTCGCCTTGCTGCAGGAGTTGAGCGATGCCGTCGAGCCGTGACTTGAGCGTCTCCAGCGCTACGATCTGATCGCTCAGTCGAGCACGTTGCAGCTCAATCGTTTCCAGCAGCGACGGATTGTGCGCATCCAGCAGTTCGCGCACCTCGTCGAGTGACAAACCCAGGCTGCGAAGAGATGTCACCTGCTGCAGCCGCCGGACCGCCTCCGGTCCGTACAGACGGTGCCCACCCTCGCTGCGCTCCGACGGCTGGACAAGCCCGATCTCGTCATAGAAACGCAGCGTCCGAACCGTCAACCCCGTCCGCAGCGCCAATTCCCCGATCTTCATCGCTCCCTCCGCCACATGACAGCAGTCTGCGAGGAGCGTACAACCTGACGTTACGTGAGATGCAAGTGAGGAAGGCCCCCACTCCCCGGCCGCTGTCCAGAGGGTGAGGACCGTCCACCCAATTACTTCCGCCCCAAAAACCCATCTACAACTACATCCTCCGTAAACCGCCCAGCCGGTTCCAGCGCCAGCAGGCGTTCGCGAAGATCGGCCTCGAAAGCGGGCCGGTTGTCGCCGAAGAGGCGTGGGGCGGCGAACGAGGTGGAGTACAGGAAGCCGAGGACCGTCTCGACGGACCAGGTATGGCGGACAGGGAAGTGACGCTCTTCAAAGCGGTGGAATGCGGAGCGGGCGAGGATGTCTTCCCACGGGTCGTGGGCGACGCGGTAGGTACTGTCACCGGCGCGGCGTTCGGTGCCGAGCCAGTCGCGCAGGGTGGTGCGGACGATGACCTGCCAATCCAGCTCGCCGGTCCAGATGCCACAACCGTCGCCGGTCAGCAGCACGCTGCCCTCTGGCTCCGTCAGGCGATCAAGTGCGGCGAGCGTTGCGTCGGGCGGCATCCAGTGGAACGAGCGGCCCATCACGGTGATGCGCAGTGGCGCGATCTGGTCGGCCAGCGTCTCGATCGTCTCAGCGCGACCCTCCAGCCAGCGGACGTTGTGGACGCCTGCGTGCTGCGCCGCATCGTCCGCCTCCGCGAGCATGGCGGTGTCGGGATCAACGCCAAAGGCGATGGCAACATGTGGCGCGAACGGCAACGTGAGCTGTCCGGTGCCACAGCCGAGGTCAAGCAAATGCCCGGTGCCATCGAGCCCGCCCTCGCCGACGACCCAGTCGATCAGCGCCGTCGGGTAGCTCGGGCGGTAGCGCGCGTAGTACCAGGCGGTGCCTTCGAACAGCCGGTCTTCCGGCGTGTTCAACGGCGTCCAGGTATCTGCTTCATGCCTGCCAGCGCGGCGTTGAAGCGTGGATCGTCGTGCTGCGGAATGCTCATCGAAACGACATCAGTGAGGCCACTTAACCGCGCAGAGACCTTGGCGACAATCGTGTCCCACGTTCCCGAGATACAGAACGTATCGAGCACCTCGTCGGGAACTACTGTACCGAGGTCGTCCCAGCGACTCTGTGCAATCAATTCGCGCAGCGCCGGGTTCAGCTCCCCCCAGCCGTGGTGCTCCAGTACCGGCAGGTAGGTGCGCGTCGACGCATAGAACGCGATGCGGTAGCGGGCGTTCTCACGCGCGGCTGCGACGGCGTCATCGTCCGGACCAGTGGCGATAAACCCTGTGCCGTTCAGCTCGAAGGTATCGAGCGAGCGCCCCGACTTCGCCGCGCCCTCCTGCACATTTGGCCAGATGACATCGCGCGTGTATTCAGCGGTCGAGAACGGGTGAACGCGCAATCCATCGCACAGCTCGCCTGCGAGCCGGATGTTGTAGGCATTGACAGCCGCGATCTCGATACGTGGTGCCGGATACTCGGACGGCGGCGGGCTGAACTCCGGTGTCATCAGGCTGAAGTTGTAGAAACGCCCCTTGTAGTTCAGCGGCGTGCCGTTCTGCCAGGTGTCCCAGATCGCGCGCAGCGACTCGATGTACTCGCGCAAGCGCGGACCGGGGGAATCCCAGGTCGTCGAGAAGCGTCGCTCGATGTGCCCCTTGACCTGCGTGCCAAGCCCAACCGTGAAGCGCCCCTGCGACAGATCCTGCAGATTGCGCGACATGTAGGCAACGACCATGGGGCTGCGCGGAAATGCGATCGCGACCGATGTTGCCAGACGAATCGTGGACGTGGCCGGTGCAATGACCGCTGTCGTAATGAACGGATCGTGCTTCAACTCCGGTGCGCCGAGTGCGTCGAAGCCGAGCGCCTCTGCCCGGGCCGCCAACGCTCCGACCTCGCCCCAGGCCACATCCCCAATGCCAGCTTCTACGCGCATATCATCCCCTTGCAATTGCTGAACTTTCGCAGTCGTCGGTAGCGTAGCATGACGAGTGCACGCGTTCGATTATTGAATGGGTAGTGAGAAGATGTGATAGAGACCAAACAGCAGCATTGCAATCCCGACGACGACAATCATCGTGCGTGCTGGGCGACCGACGACCTTGCCGGCAATGCCAGCGAAGAACAGCGCTGTGGCGAGATAGACCGTGTTCAGAATGTACTGGTCGCTCTTGTCGCTGGCATCGAGCCCTGACGCAAAGAGTGCATCGGCTTCGTCGGAGAGTTGCGCTGCGCGGTCGAATGATGGTGTGGTGTACTCCGACATTTCCAGCGGACTGCCGGGTGCGTCGGGGTTTGTCAGTGGCGACGTCTCTAGCCAGGCATCAACTGCCGGCCGTAAGCGGTCCGAGAACTGTCGCTCAAGAAAGGCCATGAGCTGGGTATCGTTGCTGGTGTAGGCATCGGCAAAGTCATTGAAGACTTCGACATCCATGAACATCTCGATGAAACCGGATGAGCTGGCGTCACTCGCCTGCACGCGCTTGGCCGATGCTTGCGAATAGGCGGTGGATTGTACGCCACCCCATCGTGCAGCCTGATAGCCGTTCCAGGCGGTGGCCAACGACGCGGTTGTGAGCAGCAGGACGGCGATGATTTCCAGCCAGTAGTTCCAGACCTGGCTGTTGATCCACCTGAGTAAGCGAATCTTTGCATTCCCAACGCTTCGGAGTTGGTCCATGCTGCCCTCTCTCCGCGTTCACTGATCGCGACTGTAACCGACTGGCCCCGCAGCCTCGCTGAGATTCGAGATATGGAGCGACATCATATGTCACGAATCACCAATCGTTTGTCATCTTACGTAGTCGACCACAATGAATCTGTCAGGTAATCCGCCGCCGATACGTTCGTAGGGACATGACCCGGCTTGTCCATCGCCGTGAGGCGATCACTCCCGAGTGGAGATTCGCGTGCTTGGCGCGAGATTCTACGTTGGCGCGCCGCCCCCAAGATGTAGGGGCGTATCGCATACGCCCGTTTGGCCCCCAACCCATTCCGATCGGCAGCAGCGGTGTTCGGGGGCACTTGTTGAATGGTCGTGGTTCTGACCGGGCGTGTGCGATACGCCCCTACATTTTGATACCGACGGGGTGGCGATGGACCGGGTCCGACGTTTTTAGCGAGGGAGTGATCGCCATGGTCCAGGTGCCCTTGGGCGTTGGCACCCCGCGATGGGCAAGCCGGGTCATGTCCGAACGTATCGGCGGCGGCTCGCTCACGTGACAAAATCACTGCGCTCGACTATTTGGCGCGCACGCGAGTAATCTCCCACCCCCTCGGCACAGCCGAAAACAGGCGACGCCAATCTGGCGGGTCTGAGCTAGCCAGTCACCCCGCACGCCTGGCCACCTCTCGCTTCCGGCGAATATGAGTTGGTTTCCACTCAGCCCTAATCAAAACCTAACAATCCACTTACAGGTCCATTACGAACGGCCCGTAGCGTTGGAAGCGCAGCGATGGCCGCTGCACAAACGCTGATGAGGCTGGAGGTGATGTGGTCGAGTCGGTGGGACGGCAAGCGAAGGAGCGAGGCGCAATTCTCCTCGTTGAGGATGCTGACGACCTTCGCGAAACGCTCGCCTGGAATCTGGAGCGGCACGGCTACCGTGTCCTTCAGGCGGCCGATGGGAAGACGGGTCTGGATCTCGCCCTGTCCGAGTCCCCTGACCTGGTCATTCTGGATCTGATGCTGCCGGAGCTTGATGGCCGACAGATCTGCCGCATGATCCGCAAGACCTCGGACGTGCCAATTCTCATGCTGACCGCGCTCTCTCGCGAGGCTGACGTGGTCAACGGTCTCGATCTCGGAGCCGACGATTATGTCACCAAGCCGTTTTCGCTGCGCGAGATGTTGGCGCGGATCAACGCGCTCATGCGCCGGGTAACGCCGGCGCAGGAGAATAGCCACGTCCTTGTATCGGGCGATCTGACGGTCCTGCTCAAGGAGCATCGCGCGGTCTTTCATGGACGCGAACTGCACCTTCCACTCAAGGAGTTCAGGCTGCTCTCGGCGCTCGTATCGCGCGCCGGGGAAGTCTGCACGCGCGCTGAGCTGCTGGACATGGTTTGGGGTCCGGAGATCATTGTTGATCCCCGGAATGTTGACGTTCATATCCGCTGGCTCCGCGAGCGACTGGAAGGTGACCCGGATGGATCAGCGTTGATCCAGACGGTTCATGGAATTGGGTATCGATTCACTGGATGACGTGCGTCCAGCCGGAACACCAGGAAAGGAAACCTGCGTGATCGGAAGCTCTCACGTTTCGTCGCAGCGCTGGAAGCGGTTGCTTCTCACCGTCGTTGCGATGATGACACTGACCATGGTCGTGGCTGCCTGCGGTGGAGACGACGACGACAGCACTGCGACAGCGTCAAATAGCACGGCGGCAACTGCGACAATCGCCCCGGGTGTCGAACCGACAGCAACCGAAGCTGAGGCGACGACCGAGCCGACGGAAGCGGCGGCAAGCACCGAAGCGCCGACTGAGGCGGCTGCAACAACTGCCCCGGCAACCGCCACGACGGCAGCGAACGATGCGACGCCGGCCGCTGGCTGGGAGCCGCGCAACGTGTCGGCCGGCCTGACCGGCTCGGGCGCGTCATTCCCGGATCCGATCTATCAGGCGTGGATCGAGCAGTACAAGTCGGTTGCATCCGATACGACGATCAACTACCAGTCGGTCGGCTCTGGTCAGGGCAAGAAGGACTTCGCCGGAAACGTCACCGACTTCGGCGGCACCGATGCTTACATGACCGATGAAGAGATGGCCGCCTCGCCGGACGCACTGCACATCCCGACCGTCCTCGGCGCGGTCACGGTCGTTTACAACCTCGATGTTGAGCAGGAGTTGCAGTTCTCTGGCGAGACGCTGGCGGCGATCTTTCTCGGCACTGTTACGACCTGGAATGACCCACTGATCGCCGCCGATAACCCGGGCGCGACCCTGCCGGATACGCCGATCACCGTCGTGCATCGCTCGGATGGCTCCGGCACGACCTCGATCTTCACCGACTATCTGTCGAAGGTCAGCACCGAGTGGGCCGACCAGGTCGGCACCGGCACTGCGGTCGAGTGGCCGGTCGGCATCGGTGGCGAGAAGAACCCGGGCGTGACGGCGGGCGTGCAGCAGACCCCGGGTGCCATCGGCTACGTCGAGCTGATCTACGCGCTAGCCAACGATCTGCCGGCCCCGGCGATCAAGAACGCGCAGGGCAACTACATCGCGCCGTCGATTGAATCGACCAGTGCGGCTGCAGCTGGTGCGCTGGCGGACATGCCGGAGGACCTGCGCGTCTCGATCACCGATCCGCAGGATGGCGCGAACGCCTACCCGATCGCGGGCTTTACCTGGATCCTCATCCACAGCGAGATGACCGATCAGGCGAAGGCGGAAGCGCTGACCGACTTCCTGTACTGGGCACTCACGACCGGTGAGGCGCAGGCGGCAGAGCTGCACTACGCACCGCTGCCGGAGGAAGTCCGTGAGCTGGCAATCGCCAAGCTCACCCAGGTCACCGTCAACGGCACTGCGGTTTTCGAAGCGCCGTAACGGCGGTGAACATCGCTCGTCTGAGGCGTCGGTGTCCAGCACTGGATGTCGGCGCATCGGCAGGGCGGTTCTGAGGTTGGGAGAGTGGACATGCAGCATGCGGATGCCGTGAGTGGATGGGAGCGACTGAGACGCCGCACTCGTCACGGAGATCTGCTGTTCTGGCTTATCGCGTTGTCGTTTGCGGTTCTGGTCGTCAGCCTGCTGGTTGCGATCATCGCTGTCACCTGGGATGGCTCGGCTGCTGCGCGACACGAATTCGGCTTCGGCTTCCTGACCAGCTCCACCTGGAACCCGGTCAAGAATCAGTACGGCGCGCTTCCGGCGATCTACGGCACGGTCATGTCGTCGGCTATCGCCCTGCTGATTGCCGGGCCGATCGGCGTCATGATCGGCGTCTTCCTCGCCGAGGTCAGCCCGTCGCGCTTACGCATGCCGTTGTCGTTCCTGGTCGAGCTGCTGGCGGCGATCCCCAGTGTCGTCTACGGCATGTGGGGCATCTTCGTCTTCATCCCGTTCTTTCGGAAGTGGATCGCGACGCCGATCTCGGAGCAGTTCGGGGACGCAATCCCGCTGCTGGCCGGTCCGGTTACGGTCGGTCGCGGCATGCTGGTGGCCGGCATCATCCTCGCCATCATGATCGTGCCGACCATCGCAGCGGTCTCGCGCGATGTCCTGTCAGTTGTGCCGACGCACCAGCGTGAGGCGCTGATCGCGTTGGGGGCGACACGCTGGGAGGTCATCCGCCACGCCATGATCCCGTATGCCCGCGCCGGCATCATCGGCGGGATGATGCTCGGCCTTGGCCGGGCGCTCGGCGAGACGATGGCCGCGACGATGGTCATCGGCAATACGCCGCGGATCGAAGGCTCACTGTTCGCGCCGGCGACAACCGCCGCGTCGCTCGTCGCCAGCCAGCTGCCCAACGCCGGTAGCGAGATGCACTCCAGTGCTCTCATTCTGGTCGCGCTGGTGCTGTTCTGCATCACCCTGGTGGCGAACTCGATTGCGCGCCTGCTCGTCTGGAAGGTGCAGCGTGGGAGCGGAGGGAGAGCCTGATGGCAGCAACACACGCTCCACGGCAATCGCTGCTGGAAGCCTCCGGCAGTCAGCGACGGAAGATCACCAGCAAGATTCTGGTTGGCATGACCGGCGCAGCGACGCTGATCGCGCTCGTCCCGCTGCTGCTCATCATCAGCTACGTCGTCGTACAGGGCTTTCAGTCGCTCAACTTCGACTTCTTCACACAGACGTTCAAGCCGGTCACGCTGGGCAGCGCGCCAACCAGCGCCGGAGGCGTGCTGCACGCGATCGTCGGCAGCTTGCTGATCGTCGGTATCGCGTTGCTGATGGCGGTGCCGGTCGGCGTGATGGCTGGAATCTACCTGGCTGAGTATCCGGGCACCAGCGCGTCGAATGTCATCCGCTTCAGCACCGACGTGCTGACAGCCATGCCATCGATCGTCGTCGGTGTGGTCGCCTACGTGCTGATCGTGCAGCGCGCCCAGCAGTTCTCGGCGCTGGCCGGCTCGATCGCACTGATGGTGCTGATGGTACCGGTCGTGACCCGAACGACTGAGGAGATCCTGCGGCTGGTGCCGGGGAGTGTCCGCGAGGCGGCTATGGCGCTGGGTGTCCCGAAGTGGCGCTTCACGCTGAACGTCGTCATCCCGATGGGGCTGAGCGGCATCGTGACCGGCATCCTGCTGGCGTTCGCTCGCGCGATGGGCGAGACGGCACCGCTGCTCGTCACCGTGCTCGGCAACAACAACCTGACCTTCGACATCTTCGGCCCGATGCAGGCGCTACCGCTGATCGCCTATCGCTACACAGAACAGCCATTCGAGGTGCTCAATCAGCAGGCGTGGGGCGCGGCGCTGATCCTTGTCGCCATCGTGCTCTTCGCCAACGTCATGGTGCGCCTGGCGACGCGCCGGACCACTGGTGGTCGCTAAGGAGGACCGTATGACAGCAACAGCAGTTCAAACATCAGCAACGCACACTGCGGCGAGCGCGACCGCCCACCTGGAGCTTCGCGGCCTGGCCCCGTTTTATGGTCCCAAGCTCGCGGTGCGCCCGGTGACGCTCGACATCAAGCGCCAGAAGATCACCTCGATCATCGGGCCGTCCGGCACCGGCAAGAGTACGCTGCTGCGCTCGCTCAACCGGCTGCACGAGACGATCCCCGGCGCGCGTGCCGAGGGCAGCGCGCTGCTCGATGGCGAGGACATTTACGACCGGCGGGTTGATCCGGCGCAGGTTCGGCGACGGATCGGCATGGTCTTTCAGCAGCCGAACCCGCTGCGGGCGCGCACGATCGCCGGAAACGTCTCGATGGGTCTGCAGCTCGATGGCATCTCGCGCTCGGAGCGCGACCGGATCGTCGAGGAATCCCTGATCCGCGTTGGCCTGTTCGATGAGGTCAAGGATCGCCTCGTTACTCCGGCGGTCTCGCTGTCGGGCGGTCAGCAGCAGCGTCTCTGCATCGCTCGGGCGCTGGCGATGCAGCCGGAGATCATCCTCATGGACGAGCCCTGCTCGGCGCTCGACCCACTGGCGACGCTGCGCATTGAGGACCTGATGCGCGATCTGGTGCGCGATGTCACCATCGTCATCGTGACCCACAACATGCAACAGGCGGCTCGTGTTTCCGACGAGACCGTCTTCATTACGCTGGCTGATGGCGGCGTTGGGGAGGTCGTTGAGCACGGGCCGACCGAGCGACTGTTCACCGTCCCGGCAGACCCGCGGACCGAGCAGTACATCACCGGACGCGTCGGATGATCGAGAGGTTGGCGGTGAGCGAGGAGGAGAGAGTGATACAGGGGCAGCCGCGTCTGCAATTCCCGGCGGTTGGTGCGGTCGCTATTGACCGCCCGATGGTCGATATCACGACATCCAGTCACAAGGTGGATGTCCGCGATCTAACGGTGCGCTATGGTACGTTCGTGGCGCTCCGCGAAATTACGCTAACGGTTCCACAGAACTCAGTCTTTGCCATCATCGGGCCGTCCGGTTCCGGCAAGTCGACGCTGCTGCGGGCGCTCAACCGTATGCACGACACGATCCCATCTGCGCAGGTCGAGGG